>JAWWPV010001126.1:0-3079 GCA_033854775.1 Trebonia sp. | reverse complement strand
GACGGCCGCCTGGCGGACCACCGGGTCGCCGGTGAACACCTCCGGCGCGAACAGTGCCAGCGCGGCGGTGACGAGGGCAAGCCCGATGCCTGCGGCCAGCCCGAGCACCAGCGTGCGCCGCGCGGCGAGTTCCGCCGCCGCCCGGTCGCCGCGGCCTAGCGCCCCGCTGACGAAGACCTGCGCGGGCACCGCGAGCGCGTCCGTGGAGAGCGAGAGCATCCCCCACAGCCGGTAGGCGATCTGCTGTCCCGCCAGGGGAACCGGGCCGAGCCGCGCGGTGACCGCGGTCGCGGCGAGCGGCACGACGCCGAGCGCGACCGTCCGCACGGACAGCCGGTGCCCGTCGCGCAGCACTCCGGTGATGTCGGCGCGGGCGGGCCGGGTCGGCGGGCACGACGATCGCCTGGACGCGTACCCGTAGGCCGCCGCGGCGAGCGCTTGCGCCGCGACCGTGCCCCACGCCGACCCGGGAAGCCCGGCGTGCAGTCCGAACACGAACGCGATCTCGAGCGACACGTTCACGATGTTGGCCCCGACTGCGATAGAGAGCGGCGTCTTGGTGTCTTCCAGGCCGATGAGGTGCCCGTTGCCCGCGTAGGACAGGTAGAGGAAGGGCAGGCCGAGGGCCGAGATCCGGATGTAGACGGTCGCCGCGGACCCGATGCCGGAGTGGCCGCCGAGTAGGCCGACAAGGACCGGGGCGATGAGGATGACCACGATCGACGTCACGGCACCCCACCCGGCGGCGACCGAGTAGGCGGCGCCGACCGCGCGCCCGGCCGCGCCGCGGGAGCCCTGCGCGGCGTTCCGCGACACCTCGGTCGTCGTGGCGGTCGACAGGAAGATGGCCAGCCAGGCCACGACCGACAGCGCGGACGCCGCGATGGCCAGCGCGTCAAGCGGCGGGAGCCCGAGGTGCCCGACGATCGCGGTGTCCGCGAGGTTGTACAGCGGCTCGGCGAGGATCGCGCCGAGCGCGGGAACGGCTAGCCGGGCGATCCGCCGGTCGAGATCGCGTCGGCCCTGGCTCACGTCCGCCAGGATATAGGTCACGGCCTGGGCCGATATCTCCCGGTGCGGTACGGTTAGATACTCGTGAGTCGAATCCAGTCGCCGTCGGCCGTTACCGGCCATGGGCATGTCCGGCTGGAGCGAACCCTGCTCGTGGTCGGCGTGCTCGCCCTCGGCTACAACCTGCGCGGCGCGATCACCAGCCTGCCGCCGGTCTTCCCCGAGCTCCAGGCCAGCCTCCGCCTGTCCGGCGCGACGATCTCGATCCTCGCGGCCACCCCGGTCATCTGCTTCGGCGTCGTCTCCGGCTTCGCCGCAAGCCTCGCCAGGCGCGCGGGGGAGGAGCGGGTCCTGCTCGGCGCGAGCATCGTTCTGGTGGCCGGGCTGATCACGCGCGGCGCCGCGCCGGGGGCACTGCTCTTTCCCGGCACGATCCTGTGCAGCGGCGCGATCGCGGTCATGAACGTCCTGCTGTCCAGCCTGATCAAGCGCCGGTGGCCGGAGCGGGCCGGCTTCCTCATCGGGCTGTACATCACCGCGCTGTCGGCGGGCGCGATCGTCGCGTCGCTGGTCAGCGTCCCGCTTTGGCAGGGCACCGGCGGCTCGCTCGCGCTGACGCTCGGCTGGCTGGCCGCCCCGGCCGCGCTTGCCGCGCTCCTGTGGCTACCGCAGGCGAGGTCAAGGCCGAGGTCGCCGGGCACGGGGGCTTCCCCCGTCACCGCCCCAGCTCGCCCGGCTCGCGTGGCGGTGCACAGGTACGCCCTCACCTGGCACGTGACGATCTTCATGGGCATGCAGTCGCTGCTGTACTACGCGACGCTCTCCTGGCTGCCGACGATGCTGCGCGACCGGGGGGAGAGCGCCGCGGCCGCCGGCGACCTGCTCGCCCTGATGGGCGTCGGCAACCTGGCCGTGTCCATGTTCATCCCGATGGCCGCGCAGCGGATGCGCTCGCAGGTCGCGATCGTGGTGCCGACGACGATCGCCGTGGCGGGCGGCCTGGCTGGCCTGCTGTACTTGCCCCTGGGCGGCGCGGTCGCCTGGGCGCTCATCCTCGGCGCCGGCCAGAACGCGGCGCTGGCCCTCGCCATCTTCTTCACGGCGGCCCGCGCGCCGCACGCGGCGGCGGCCGCGTCGCTGTCGTCGCTCGCCCAGGCGGTCGGCTACCTCCTCGCCAGCGCCGGCCCGCTCGAGGTCGGGCTGCTGCACTCGGCGACCGGCAGCTGGACCGCGCCGGTCATGGTGCTTTTCGTGCTCAGCGGCGTCATGCTCGTCGCTGGGCTCCTCGCCGCTCGCCCGAGAATGCTGCCCGCTGTGCTGGAGAAAACGGAATTGGAAGAACAAGCGGCGGAAACAGGGGGCACCGCGTGACTCGGGCGCCCGTCGGGTTCGACCTCGGCATGCGAATTTCCCACCTCTGTACCGAAAGCGCGTAACCTGACGCTAATAGCGGCAAATAATCATGCTGCTGTGCGATAAAGCTACATATACCCGCCCTGATCTGCGAACTTAATAATGGAAATCGTGGCGTGGCACCCGCGACGAGAGTTAACGCCCGGTAAGGTGACGCGGGTGAGTTCGGTACTTGAGCGTCGCGAATCGGCCACGCCTCGTAATCAGCGGACAAAATCGCGTCTGCTGCTCATTGGCGGGCTATCGTTCGCCGTCGTGCTCGCGGGCTGGCTGGTTTATGCCTTCACCCACGCGACGCCCTACACGGCCGACCCGGCGGACCTGCAGGTGTACAACACCGGCGGCCTCATCATCCGGCACGTCAGCCCGCCATATGACGCGGGATTTAAGTATCCGCTGTACGACTGGCCGAAGAGCAAGGTCGCGCTGAAGTTCACCTACACGCCGTTCGCCGCGATATTCTTCGCCGTCATCTCCTACATCCCCTGGTCGGTCCTGCCGAGGCTGTCCCAGGTGGTCAGCCTGCTGCTCCTGGTCACCGCCGCCTGGTTCACGGTCGGCGTGCTGGGGTGCCGCGAGTGGCGCACCCGGCTCGGCGGCGCGCTGCTCGGCGCCGCCGCCGCGCTGCTCACCGAGCCGGTGTTCCGCACCATGT
>JAWWPV010001125.1:0-2627 GCA_033854775.1 Trebonia sp. | reverse complement strand
GGCCGGCAGCCCAGCCTCCTCCATCAGCTGAGCCAGGCGGAGCACGGCGAACGTCGCGTACTCCGACGGCTTGAGCACGATGGTGCAGCCGGCCGCCAGGGCCGGGGCGATCTTCTGCGCGGCCAGCAGGATCGGCGCGTTCCACGGGACCACCGCGCCCACGACGCCGACCGGCTCGCGCAGCGTCATCACCATGTGGTCGCCACCCTGGAACGGTGGCAGCGTCTCGCCGGCCAGCTTGTCCACCCACCCGGCGTGGTGATCGAAGACATCGGCCACGAACGCCGATGACATGGCGTACACGGAGCCGAAGCTCAGCGGCACGCTGTTGTCCAGCGCCTGCAGCGCGAGCAGCTCGTCGCCGTGCTCGCGGACCAGGTCGGCGATCCGGCGCAGCAGCCGGATCCGCTCGTTAGCCCGCAACCGCGGCCAGGGCCCGTCATCAAAGGCCCGCCGGGCCGCGCGGACGGCCAGGTCGACATCGTCCGGCCCGGCAATCGGGAACGAGGCCACCTCCTCGCCCGTGGCCGGATGACTGTGGCTCCACGTCTGGCCGGACTGGGCCGGACGCCACTGCCCGTCGATCAGCAGGGAGCCGTCGCTGAGGCCTGCCTCGTCCCGGTGCGGCTTGATCGATGCGACCATCACTAGAACCCCTCAACTAGAACACGTTCTACTCGTTGGGAGGGTACACCGAACTCTCCAGCGCGGCTAGAAACGCCGGCCGCTCCCCGCCGCCGTGCAGCAGCAGCGCCGCCCCGCTGGCGTAGGACGCCAGCGGGGATGCCAGGAGCAGGCAGGCCCCCGCCACGTCCTCGGGGGTCGCGAGCCGCTGCAGCGGCACCGTGCCGGCCACCGCGGCGAGGCCGGCCTGGCTGCCGTATGCCGCGGCCGCCGACTCGGTCAGCACCATGCTCGGCACCACGCAGTTGACCCGCACCTTCGGTGCCCACTCCACGGCCAGGCTGGTGGCCAGGCTGTGCAGGCCGGCCTTGGCCGCCCCGTAGGCGGCCGTGCCGGGCGACGGCCGGGTACCGCTGACACTGCCGATCATGATGATCGACCCGCCGTCAGGCTGGCCCTGCATCACCGCGTTGGCGCTCTGGGCCACCTGCAGCGGCGCGATGAGGTTCAGCTCGATCACCTTGGCGTGAAACCGCGGGGACGCGGTCGCGGCGTCCGCGTGCGGGGCACCGCCGGCGCTGCTGACCAGCACGTCGACCCGGCCGAACCGGTCCACGGCCGCGGCGACGAGCCGCTGCGCCTGGTCCGGGTCCCGCACGTCGGCGCGGACGAAGGCCGCGGTGCGGCCATCCGCGGCGGGCAGCCGGGACGCGGCGGCCGGTTCAGTCCGGCCGCACACCAGGACCCGGGCCCCGGCGCGCAGGAATCCCCGGGCGACGCCCGCCCCGATGCCCCGGGTGCCGCCGGTGACGACGACGCCCTGGCCCGCGAAATCGTCGGCGCCCACGGACCCCATGTTAGGCTGAATCACCAAGCAAACGCTAGGTTGAGCCGTTGTCAAGATCACTAATTATCACGATCACTGCAGGCCCTGTCCCAGGCGCGATGACTGCGAGGAAGCGGCGATGGGAATCGAGCTGCACACCAACGAGGGCATCGCGACGGTAGTCATCGACTTCCCGCCGGTCAACGCGCTTCCCGCCGCGGCCTGGTTCGATCTCGCCCGCGCGGTCGCCGCGGCGGGCGCTGATCCGGGCGTGCGGGCCGTGATCGTCGCCGCCGAGGGCCGCGGCTTCTGCGCCGGCGTGGACATCAAGGAAATGCAGCGGGCGCCGGGGCATGACGCCCTGCTCGGCGCCAACCGGGGCTGCTTCGCAGCCTTCGCCTCGGTCTACGACTGCGCGGTGCCGGTCATCGCCGCAGTGCAGGGCTTCTGCCTGGGCGGCGGCGTCGGCCTGGCCGGTAACGCCGACATCATCATCGCCGCGCAGGGCGCGACGTTCGGCCTGCCCGAAGTGGACCGGGGTGCCCTCGGCGCCGCCACGCACCTGTCCCGGCTCGTGCCGCAGCACCTGATGCGCGCGATGGTCTACACCTGCCGCACGGTGACGGCCGAGGAGCTGCTGAGCTTCGGCACGGTCGTCGACGTCGTGCCGCCAGCCGGGCTGCGGGCCGCGGCGCTGGCCGTCGGCGCCCAGATCGCGGCCAAGAACCCGGCCGTCATCAGGCTGGCCAAGCAGTCCCTGAACGGCATCGACCCCGTCGACGTCAAGCGGTCTTACCGGTACGAGCAGGGCTTCACCTTCGAGCTCAACCTGACCGGCGTGGCCGCTGAAGCACGCCAGGCGTTCGTGGACGGGCACTGACGGTGCGGGCATGACCGGCCAGGTGATGAGCCCCGCTGACGTCGTCAGCCAGCTGCGCCCGGGCATGACGATCGGGATCGGCGGCTGGGGGTCGCGGCGTAAGCCGATGGCGCTGGTCCGCGCCATCCTGCGGTCCGGCCTGACCGACCTGACGGTCGTGTCCTTCGGGGGGCCCGATGTCGGGCTGCTGATGGCCGGGGGTCACGTCCGCCGGGTGGTCTGCGGCTTCGTCTCGCTCGACACGATCGCGCTGGAGCCGCATTTCCGGCTGGGGCGCCAGCACGCGGCGGTCGGGCT
>JAWWPV010001124.1:0-3832 GCA_033854775.1 Trebonia sp. | reverse complement strand
CGGCTGCATCCCGCCGGCCTGAACCGTGGTGACCGGCGCCTGGTAGGCGGTCGGTGCCAGCCCGACGGCGGCCCCCGGGTACTCAGGCAGGGCAGCCTGCGGCGCGGTCGGCCGCCCGACGGGCGGCTTCGTCCGGCTCAGCCACTCGGCGGAAGGTCCCGTGGCCGACTGCACGGTGGTGGCCTGGACCCCAGTCGCCTGGAGCCCAGTCGCCTGGAGCCCAGTCGCCCGGAGCCCGGTCGCCTGGCGCCCGGTCGCCGCGGGCTGGACGGTCGTCGCCTGCACGGCGGTCGCCGGCTCACCGCCGCTGCCGCCTGCCCCGCTCGCGCCCGCCGTGACGTCCCGGTGGGTGTGCTGGGTCCAGCCCGCCCCGTCCCACCAGCGGAGCAAACTGAGCGTCCCGTACGGGTCCGGGTACCAACCTGAGGGAGGCAAGTCCATGGGCCAAGGGTAGAAGAATGTACCGCTGCACAACGTGCGAATCGGACGCGTTACCAGTTCGTTGACTGCGGAGAGCCTCCTGGTGACGCTGTGACGTCAGCGACCGCACCCGCCGCACCCGCCACAGCGGCGTCAGTGACCACCGCCGCGCCCGAGGCGAAGCGCCGCAGTTCCTCGCCCCTGACGAGCCGCGCGGGGAAGGGGTCGCCGGCCACCGCCCGGCCGAGCGCCGCCTCGGGCAGCGGCTGGCCGCTGCCGATGATCACCAGGTTGCCGCGGCGCCGGCCCCGGAGCACGCTCGCCTCCGAGATCATGCACGTCACCTTGTATTCCGAACGAATGGTGGCAACTGCCGACCGCGCCTCATCGAGCCCACCGCGGGGTGTCGTCCCCACGGAAGGCAGCTGCCCCGCGGCGACGTTCACCGCGTACACGCCGCCGGGCCGCAGCGCGCGCGCGGTGGCGGCGGCGAACTCGGCGGTGGTCAGGTGCGCCGGGGTCACCGCCCCGGCGAACACGTCGGCGATCACGAGGTCGTAGCTCGCCTCCCGCACGGACTCCACCACGGCGCGGGCGTCGGCGGCGCGCACCCGGACGCGGTGCCCGGCGGGCAGCGGCAGGCGCTCACGGACCAGGCCGGTGAGCGCGTCGTCGAGCTCGGCCACGAGCTGCCGAGAGCCCGGCCTGGTGTGCTGAAGGTAACGCGGGAGGGTCAGCGCGCCGCCGCCGAGGTGCAGCACGCGCAGCGGCTCACCGGGCGGGAACGCCAGGTCGGCGACGTGGCCGATCCTGCGGATGTACTCGAACTCCAGGTAACCGGGGTCGGCGAGGTCGACCCCGCTCTGCGGGACGCCGTCGATGAACAGCAGCCACGAATTCGTTCGGTCGAGATCGGGGACGAGTTCCGCCGTCCCGAGCCGCACCTCCCGGTGGACGGCGACCCGCGCACCGCCTGTCCGCGCGGGCCGCGAGGCCCGCCGCCGCCCTGAGCCGTCAGTCACGCTCCATTATCTCCTGTACGCCGGCCCCGGAACGCCGCTGCCCGCTAACTGTTAACGAGCTCGTTAACAGTTAGCGGGCAACGCGCACCTGGTCGGGCTCAGACCGCTGAGCCCGCCCTGGTAATCCGGTCGACGATGACGGCCGCGAGCAGGACGAGCGCCGTCCACATCAGCTGGGCCGCGGCCGACAGGCCGAGCAGCTCGAGGCCGTTGTAGATGACGCCGACCACCAGGCCGCCGAGCACCGCGTGCAGCATCTTGCCGCGCCCGCCGAAGAGGCTCGTGCCGCCGATGACCGCCGCCGCGATGGCGTACAGCACGTTCTGGCCGCCGTCCACGCCGGTGGAGATCGACCCCAGGTAGGAGGCGTAGATGATACCGGTGGCGCCCGCGGTCAGGCCGCACAGCATGAACGCGAGCGTGCGGACCCGCACGGTGCTGATGCCCGCGCGCCGCGCCGCCTCGGCGTTGCCGCCGATCGCGTACAGGTAACGGCCGAACCGGGTCCGGCCGAGCAAGACGGTCCAGATGAACAGGATCGCGAGCACGACGAGGACGCCCCACGGCAGGCCCTCGAGGACGATCAGCCGGCCGCGGTTGATGTTCGCGACCCACGCGATGACGACGGCGGCGATGACGATCCCGGCGACCTTCAGCAAGGTGACCGACACCGGCGGGGCGACCAGGCCGGCCGTACGGCGGCGGAGGTCGCCGTAGAAGATGACCCCGCCGGCCAGCGCCGCGATGACGATCATCACGATCCAGGTGGCGGCCGGGGTGAGGTAGCCGCTCTCGATGTCGTTGATGACCGAGTTATGCAGGTTGATCACGCCGCCGACGCCGATGCTGCCGGTCGCGCTGATCAGGTAGAGCAGCACGCCGGACAGGCCGAGCTGGCCGGCCAGGGTCACGACGAACGACGGCAGCTTCAGCTTGGCGATAACGATGCCCTGCAGCGCCCCGTAGGCCGCGGCCGCGGCGAGCGCGGTGATGACCGCGGCCCACAACGGGTCGCCGAGCGCGAGCATCCACAGCGCGACGACGGCGGCGCAGGCCGCGGTGAAGCCGGCGGCGAGGTCGATCTCGCCGAGCAGCAGCACGAAGACCTCGGCCATGCCGAGCGTGATGATGAACGACGACTGCGCCATCAGGTTGACCAGGTTGCCCGCCGAGAGGAACAGCGAGTTCTTCACCTGGAAGATGATGACGATGACGACCAGGCCGGCGATGACCGGCAGCGCGCCGCTCTCGCCCGAGCGGACGCGCCTGCCGACGATCCGCAGGTACTCGCCGAAGTTGTTGGCGAGCAGGTCGGCCGACGCGTCGGGCGCGGTGATCAGGTCGGCGGGCTCGGAGCCTTTCGGCTCCTGGTTCACGGACGTCACGACTCAGCCCTCCGTGTTCTGCGGGGTAGCGGCGACTTGCCCGTTCGGCGCCGTTCCTGTGGTCATCCAGTGGACCGCCGAGTTGGTGTCGTAGTTCGCCACCGGCCCGCTCGACACCATGCGGCCGAGGTAAAGGACCGCGAGCCGGTCCGCGACGCGGAACACGTCGGTCAGGTTGTGCGAGATCACCAGCACGGCGATGCCCCGGCTGGCGAGCTGCTCGATGATATCGAGGACGAGGGCGGTCTGCGAGACGCCGAGCGCCGCGGTCGGCTCGTCCATGACGACGAGCTTGGCGTCCAGCTGAACGGCCTTGGCCACGGCGACCGCCTGCCGCTGCCCGCCGGACAGCGAGCCGACCGGCTGGCGGATGTTGCGGACCGTGGTGACGTTCAGGTCAGCCAGGGTCTTCTTCGCCGTCTTCTCCATCTTGATCTCGTCGAGCAGCCCGGTCCTGAGCAACTCGTGCCCCAGCATCATGTTCTGCACGATGTCGAGGTTGTCGGCGAGCGCCAGGTCCTGGTAGACGGTGGCGATTCCCGCATTCGTCGCGTCCCTGGGGGAGTGGAAGTTCACGGGCTTGCCCTGCCATATTATCTCGCCGGTGTTGGGCTCCCAGATCCCCGCGATCGTCTTGATCAGCGTCGACTTGCCCGCGCCGTTGTCGCCGACCAGGGCGGTGACCTGGCCGGCAGGAATGTCTAGGTTGATGTCAGTCAGCGCGTGCACGGGCCCGAAGTTCTTCCCGATGCCACGCAGCCGCAGCAGCGGCTCAACGTCGTTCACGGTCACATCCTGCCTGATGAACCCGTCCGGGGTGCGGGCCGGGTCGGCCCGCACCCCGGACGAGCGGTGTACTTCCTTGACTTAACTGGTGATGCCGGCGGCCGTGCAGGCGCTCGCGAAGGAGCCCGCGCACAGCTGGCTGGCTGGCACGAACTTGTCCGCGATAACGGTCGAGTTCATGTTAGCCGTGGTGACCCACTCCGGGTTCAGCAGGACCGA
>JAWWPV010001123.1:0-5661 GCA_033854775.1 Trebonia sp. | reverse complement strand
GCAGGACGAGTTGTACCTCGCCGGCGTGCACCTCTCGCAGTACCGGCATCCGACCCGCGACCCCGAGCCGTACTGGCAGGAGGCACTGCGCCGCGATCCCGGCGACAGCCGGGTCAACGTCGCGCTGGCGGAGCGCCGGCTGCGCGATGGTCGGCTGAGCGAGGCCGAACGTCTGCTGCGCTCGGCCGTCGCGCGTCAGATCAGGCGAAATCCGAACCCGTCGGACGGCGAGGCGCACTACCTCTTGGGCGTCGTGCTCGCCCGGGCTGCTCGTCCCGATGAGGCAGGAGAATTCTTCGCGAAGTGCGCCTGGAACGGGGCGTGGTGCCTCCCCGCGCACCTCGCCCTGGCCCGGCTCGCACTCGCCGCCGGCCAGGCGCGCGATGCGCTCGCGCACGCGCGTCAAGCCCGGGAGCACGCCGCGTCATCGGGAGCCGCCGCGGCACTTGAGGTGATCGCGCTGCGTCGGCTGGGTCGTGAGGCCGAGGCTCGGGCCGTCGTTGCCGAGCGCGCCGCCGCAGACCCGCTCGATCCGTGGCTGCGCGACCTCGCCGGGGAGCCGTTGGAGACCGACGCGCTCAGCCTCACGGACGTGGCGGACGAGTACCGGGCGACCGGGGAGGTCGGCGACGCGCTCCGCGTGCTGGAAGCGGCGACTGACGCCGCACGCCGGCGCCCTGTCATCGGGGCGGGCAACCCGCTTCCATTGATCCACTACCGGCGCGCCGAGCTGCTGCGCAACTTGAGCGACCCCGCCGCCGCCGACGAACTCGCTCTCGCTCGCCGGACGGACGCTACCCGCTGCTTCGCCCGTGGATTGGACGATGCGCTCCTGCTCGAGCGCGCGCTGGAACACGACCCCCGCGACGCGCGAGCTGCGGCATTGCTCGGTCACTGGCTGCTATTCCACCGCCGCCCGCAAGAGGCCGAGGCGGTGCTGCGCCGTTCCGCAGCGGCGAAGGGAGACGACCCGGCCGTTTGGCGCAGCCTCGCGCTCGTCGCTTACAACGAGCGGCACGATTCGTCGTCCGCCGCCCGCTGCTACGAGCGCGCCATGGCGCTCGCGCCAGGCGACGCCAAGCTCCTGTACGAGGCCGACCAACTCGCGGCCCGCCGCGGAGTGCCGGTGGCCGATCGCCTCGCCGCGCTCGAAACCCGGCGTGCTGATGTGCTGCGCCGCGACGACCTGACCCTGGCCTACGCGCGGCTCCTGACGCACGCGGGACGAGAGGATGAGGCGATCACGCTGCTGACCCGGCGCCTGTTTCATCCCTGGGAGGGCGGAGAAGGCGTCGCCCTAGCTGCATGGGCAAGTGCTCACCAGGCTGCGGCCCGTCGAGCCTTGTCCGGTGGAAGGCCAGCGGAAGCCGTCTCGGCGGCCCGTGCCGCCCTCGAGCCGCCCGAGAACCTCGGCGAGGCGCCGCACCCGCTGGCGAACAGGGCTGCACTGCTACTCGATCTCGGCGACGCATTTGCGGCCGTGGGCGACGGACCTGCGGCACAGGCCGCATGGGCCGGGGCGGCGGAGAGCGCGGGAGACTTCTCCTCGATGGCCCCCGTTGCGTACTCGGAGGCCACATACGCCTCAATCGTCGCGGCCGAACGGTTGGGACGTGGCTCAGATGCAGCGCGGCTTCTGGAGGGCCTGCGCGACTACATCGCAAGGCTGCGGCGCACGCCGGCCGAGATCGACTACTTCGCGACGTCGCTGCCGGCCATGCTCATCTTCGACGAGGATGTCCAGCAGCGGCAGGACCTGCTCGCAGACGTGCTGACGGCACAACTCGCCCTCGCGGAGGGAGATCGGACCGCTGCTGGTGCCGCACTCGGGCGCGTGCTGGCCGCGGACCCGGCCCACCCCGAAGCCAACCGCCTGCTGCGGCAGATCCACGCTGCGGCCGGATAGCAGCCCATGGATGTCCGCTCGGCGACCGCGGGAGAAGCGACTCGTCAGGGCTCGAGGTCGGTCACGCCCTTGCCACTCGGAATGTCGAGCGGCACCGAAACCTGGTCGTGCGCGATCAGCCAATTGCCGTCTATCTTCTGGAAGCAGAAAGTACCCCTGACCCAGTTACCGCTCGTTGCCGTCCCGTTCTTCAGCGTGCCGCCAAGCCGACCGAAGCAGTGTCCGAACGCTACATCATCACCTGCGGTGATCATCAGGTCGCGAACTTCATAAGTCGCATCCTGGAAGACCGTGAACACTTTCGCCCAGTTCTTCATTTTCGCCGCTACCCCTACATGCTGCAGCGGCGGCTCGACATCGAAGGACACGACGTCCGCCGAGTAAAGCCGCTTCAGGCCCTGGAGATCCTGGGCTCGGATCGCTTCGACAACCTTGTCGACCTGCTGCCGGATCTGGGCTTCTGCTACCTCGCGTTGCGAAGGCATCGCTACCCTGTCCTTTCCATTCGGTGTGGAAACTTGGCTCCTCACTAGTAGGACGACACGGCACCGCGGGATGTCACGCCAGTGGCCGCCGCACCAGTGACTGCACTTCCCGGGCGTCACCCGCATGCTGAGGGCACGATCATCCTGATTAGCCCGGGGATGGCGTTGATGAGCGCGCTGGCCGAAAGACAGGCACATGCCAGGCCCTGGTGAACTGCGCTCACGGCAGCCGGCGCGCATCGTCGGCCGGGAAGCCGTGCTGGCCCGGCTGCGCGGACTGGTGGATCCGGTCCCGCGCGCAAGCCAGGTCCTGCTCGTGACGGAGACCTTCTTCTCCTCGGTTCCCGGCTGCGGTGGTTCAGCCGGCGATGAGGTCGAACTCGTTGCCCTCGACGTCGGCGAACGTGGTCCACTGGGCGCCGTCGCGTGCGAATTCGCTGAGCTTGGTGGCGCCGAGTGCGATCAGGCGCTTGGCCTCGTCCTCATAGTCGGTGGTGATCAGGTCCGGGTGGAACCGGTTCTTGACGCTCTTGGCCTCGGGGACCTGGTGAAAGGCTAGACGCGGCCCGCCGCTGGAGTCGCCGGCCTCCACCACGGCATCGTGCTCATCGGCCCCGGCGGCCAGTTGCCGGTTGAGGGCCGCGGCCCAGAACGCGCCGGCGCGCGCTGCGTTGGCTGCGTCGAACGACGCTCCGAAGAAGTTGCTGCTCATGCGCTGCTCCCTGTTGTGACTCTTTGCTGGACAAACCTGTCTTTATCAGACCAGTCTGTCTAATCCATGGATCAAACGTAGACGGCGTCTCCCACGCATGGGTATCCGCCGGGTGACTGTACTTTCCGCGTGGCCGGCATGTTCGGGCCCCGATCCCGGCCGTGGCGTCGAAGGCCATGAGCGTCAACGCCGCCGCTAGCCAGCCGCGGGCTCCTCGTTCACGCCGCTCTCGGCGTGCTTTATCTGCCTGATCAGGGCCGGCGTCAGGGCGGTCATGGCGTGGACGACGGGGTCAAGGCCGGGCCGGGCGGTGATGATCCGGACGATGGCCTCGTCCAGGCCCGTGCTGAGCCGGGCGAGCGCGGCCGGTGCCGGGCCCGCGGGACCGTAGTAGCCGACCGCCTGCAGCATCTCGTCGGAGGCGGCGGCCACCAGGTCGGGCATGGCCGCGCCGCGGTCACGCCGCTGCTCCAGTTCGCTGAGCTCCCCACCGAAGCCCATCTGGGTGAACAGACCCCGGTATCCCGCGTCCTGCGGGATGCCGGGGCGGCCCATGGCGTAGCCGAGCACCTGCGTGCCGAATGCCAGCCGTGCCGCGGCCGCGTCGTCGTCGATGCAGACCCGGATGTACATGGTCATCGGGACGGTGCCAGGGTCGCGGCCTGCCCGTGCGGCACCCGCGTCGACCGCCAGACGGCTGACCGCGATGCGCTCCGGCGTGGCCCAGTTGAGCAGCGCTCCGTCGGCGGCCTCGCCGGCGAGCCGCAGCATCTGCGGGCCGAGCGCAGCCAGGTAGACCGGAGCGGGCGGCAAGTCCTGCCGCCCCAGCGAGGCGGACTGCGGCCACCCGGGGGCGCCGGGGCTCGCGCCCGCCCTGGTGACGACGGGGCTGGCCGTGACCTGCTCGCCCGCCAGCAGGGCGCGGACCTCGGTGACGTACGCGCGCATCACCGCGATCGGGCGGTCTGGGAGGCCAGCCGATGCCCAGAAGCCGGGCCCGTAGCCCCCCGTGCCGAGGCCGAGCACGAACCTCCCGCCAGAGAGCAAGGCCAGCGTTGCCGCCTGGACGGCCAGGCCCGGCGGGGTCCACATCCGCACCGCGGGGACGACGGAAATCCCGGTGCGCAGCGAAGTGTCCTGCGACCAGGCCGCGCAGACGTGAAACGAGTCGGGCACTCCGCCGGCCGGGGTCCACAGGCTTTCGAAGCCGAGCCGTTCCGCCTCCCGTGCGGCAGCCCGCAGCTGGTCGAAAGGAAGGCCCAGCCGGGCGTCCAGCCCAACGCCAATCATCATGATCGGCAGTATGCCCGACGCTCTGGGCGATCACCTGGCCGGCTAGCCAGCAGCCAGCCGCAGAAGGTCACCTCCCTCGCGGCCAGTCGCAGGTGAAGCGGCCCGAGTGGTCAGGGGACCGCTGGAGCATCTGCCGCGTGCAAGGGCTCGAGCAGCCGGTGCGGCCTGCTCAGCGCGACGGTTACCCAGCTGTCGTCGTCGGACGGCGACTCCAGCCCGGGACCGGGGGCGACAATGATGTCGGCCGCGGGCACCGGCTTATCGCAGGCATCGCACCGGCCCCACCGGTCGACCTGCCCGCCGTCGGCAGCGTGCCGGAACAGCCGCCGCGGGCCGCCCGGGGCGCAGAAGTCATCTCCCCAGCTCATCAAGGACAGAACGACTGGCCACAGGGCCGCGCCCTTGTCGGTCAGCTCGTATTCGAGGTGGCGCTCGCCGGCGACCCGGGTCAGCACTCCCGCCGCGATCAGGGTCTTCAGCCTGCTGGCCAGCACCGCCCGCGGCATTCGTAGGTGGTCGATGAAGTCCGCGAACCGGCGCACCCCCCAGAAGGCGTCGCGGACGATCAGCAGCGTCCACCGCTCGCCGATGATTTCCAGCGAACGGGCCAGGGAGCAGGCCTGCCCGGCGTAGTCGTTCGGAAGAGCCATGCACCGACCCTACCATAAATCGGTTCAGTCAGCAGACTTCGATTCAAAAAGCAAACTTCAGTTCATTGACAGAACCGCCAACCTGCCTACCCGTAGCCGGGCCGGTCCCCTGCGGGCCGGCGGCCGTCCGGGGCCAGACCGCGGGTCATCGCGGGGGAACACCCACGCAGACCGCCGTCTCACCGCCATAAAATAGAACAAAACGCCGTTCACAATGCGCCTGCTAGATTACTGCGGGTCAAAATTGGCGATATCCGCCCCTGATGACCCGCGATCACGGAAACAGTCGGCCCGCAGCACCGGGAAACCGGAGCATAACGGGCGAACCGGCCGGCCTTCCTGGGCCGCCGCCCGGATGACCCGCGATCACAGCGGTCAACGGCACCCGAGAACCCGCCCGAGGCAAAGACAAGACGCGAAACCGACGGCCCCCGGGACCACGACACGCCCGGGACTGGCAACTCACCCGAGACGCAGACGGCGACGAATGCCGACCTACTTCCAGACGGGCCCATGACGAGGAAAAGTTTCCAAGATCTAATGGCCGGCCGGAATGCCGGGTAAAACCGGGCACAAGGGATGGCCGGGGCGACTGTGCTCCACGCTAACTTGATG
>JAWWPV010001122.1:0-3584 GCA_033854775.1 Trebonia sp. | reverse complement strand
GTACTTTGTCGTCCCTGTCGCCTTGTCCCTGGCGTCGGGCCGGATCGTGGTGGCGGTACCCTGCCGCTCGTTCACGACCGGGACTTGCGGCTGGCGACCGGCGGCATCGCGCAGGTCAGGCCGCTGGCCGAGAGTCCCTTTTCGTACAGCTCGCGGATCCGCGGGTCCTCGTCCGCGTAGTCGATCTGCCGTCCGCCCTCGGACACGCTCTTGTCGACGCCGAGGAAGTGCTGCCGCCGTTCCTCGGTGAACGGGTAGCGCAGGCCGCCGTAGGCGACGGCGAGGTAGCGCGACGGGCTCGCGGCGGTGTTGAAGTGCTGGTGGAACTGCTGGTCGGCGGGCGCGTACACCACGCCGTGCCGCCAGTCGATCCGGGTGAAATCCTCGTCCCCCTCGTACCAGAGCAGGCTGTAGCCGTGACCCGTGACCGTGAAGACGTGGAAGTCCGGGTGGTGCCGGTGACCTTTCTTGTACGTGCCCACCGGCATCTCCGATACGTGGGCGTGCATCGTCGAGTCGGCGAGCACGAACTTCAGGTTCCTGCTGCCGGTGCCGCGGGCCGCCCAGGCAGGCAACTCGAACTCCGCCAGGTCAGGGACGACGTTCGTCTCCCACATGTGCCGTCCTGGCGCTACCCCCACAAACTTGCCTTCGCCGCGGAATCGTCCCGGGTCGCCGAACCTGCCGGAGAAATTCCAGGAGGTGCCGAGGATGAAGTCCTCGTCGTGGAACGCGTTGAGCATTACCGGCAGGCTGGTCACAGAGGCCAGCCGGGCCGGTTCGCTCCCGCTGCCGTTGACGTGCCGGTAACGGCAGTTGAGCGGAAGGCCGATGAGGCTTCGCGGGCCCCAGTCGACGTCATGCTCGCGGCCGGCTTCATCCTCGACGATCGTGCTGCCGTGCCCCGACAGCACGTACACGATTTCCTCGTACAGATGCCGCTGCGGGCTGGTTGAGGTCCCCGGCGGCAACTCCGTGACGACGATATTGCTCCAGTCGCCGCGGCCCGCGACATGGACTAGCGCAGCCCGCGCGCCCAGGCGGTCCCACGGGACAGTCTCCACGGCTAGCAGGTCGACAGCGAAGTCCTCAACGACCGGGACCGGCTGCCGCGCCACCCATTGCCTGTACGGCTCGACCAGCATCGTGCCCGCCGCCACGGCGGCGGCGATCGCCTCGTCTGGGGAGTCCGGCTGGCCGGGCCCGGCGGCCGGGTTGGTGCCCGGCTGACTGGCGGCGTTCGTCATCGGGTCTGCCCTTCTGAACAGAAACCGTTTCTGGCATCCTGCCTGCCTGGCATTCGCGGTGTCAAGCGGCCTGGCGTGTATGACGGCGCGTCGCGGCGTGCTATGGCAAGGTCTGGGCAGCCGCCCGGGAGGTCCGCCGCACGGCCTCGGCGAGCTCATCCCAGCGGGCCGGATTCATCCGGGCAAGGGGGACGGCGACGCTGATCGCGGCGACCGGCTTGCCATGACGGTCGCACACCGCGCAGCTGACCGACCCGACCCCGACCTCACTCTCGCCTTCGTTGTGCGAGTAGCCGAGCCGGCGGACCTCGGCCAGCTCTGTCATGAGCGCGGCGCGGGACGTGATCGAGCCCGGGGTGAGCGCGGGCAGCTTGGCTGACGGGTACAGGCCGCGCAGGAAGTCGTCGCTCTCGCACGCCAGCCACGCCTTGCCGAGCGAAGTGCAGTGCGCCCACGTCAGCGTCCCGACCCGCGATGCGACGCGCAGCGCCATCGAACTCTCCGCGCAGTCGATGTACAGGACCTGGTCGCCCTGCAGCACGGCGGCGTGCACGGTCTCGCCCGTCTCGTCCCGCAGCTCCTCGAGGAACGGGCGGAGCTGCGTACGGATGTCGAGGCCGTGCACCGAGCTCAGCCCGATCCGCAGCAGCACGCGGCCGGCCTTGTACGCCTTGGTGTTCGGGTCCTGGACCACGAAACCGTGGTAGGCCAGCATCGCCAGCAGCCGGTGCGCGGTAGACACCGCGGTGCCGAGCTCGGTGCTGGCCTCAGATACGCGGATCTGCCCTTGCTCGGCGACCATGATCAGCAGCCGCAGCACGTTGTCGACCGACTCGATCGGGTATTTCGGCCCGTCAGCCGTCGCCGTGCTGGCGGTGTCGGCTTGCTTGCGGCTCATATCCCGCACCGCGGGTCGCGCGCTGATCCGGGCAGCGCAGGGGCGCAGAAGGCGCCGCCCGGCGCCGGGCCAGCGCCGCGTTGGATGGAGTCGGACGACAAGTTGCCCCCTAAAAGACTGTTGACACCGTGAGAAGGCGGTGGCTACGTTACCTCTAAATTACGCATGTGCAGAAACTGTTTCTGGAAAATCGGAGTACTCAATCCTATACGACAACCGGGCGAGCGAGGGCGCCAGGGCGGAGGACGCAACGCGATGCGACATGCCTGACCCTATGCTGTGCGGCCGCGAAACGGCCGTGGTGTCCGAGTTGGAGGGACCGGTGAGCGCATGACGCTCCGGCTGACCATGGCTATGAGCGGATACGACCACGTCCGCGACCTGACGGCCGGGGCGATCCGGGTGGAGGGCGCGGAGCTCACCACGCTGACGCTTCCGCTGGAGGAGATCTTCTACCGGTTCCTGCGCTACCGCGAGTGGCACGTGTCCGAGCTGTCGCTGGCCAAGTACGTGGCGCTGCGCGCGGGCGGCGACGACAGCCTGCAGGCGATCCCCGTTTTCCCGTCCAGGGTCTGCCGGCACTCGTCCATCTTCGTCCGGCCTGACGGCCCGCGGGAGCCGGCGCGGCTGGCCGGCGCCCGCATCGGCGTGCCCGAGTGGGCGCAGACGGCCGCGGTCTACACGCGGTCACTGCTCGTCCACGAGTGGGGCATCCAGCTGCGGGACGTGAACTGGGTACAGGCCGGGGTCAACCAGCCGGGCAGGCAGGAGAAGGTTCAGCTGCACCTGCCCGAGGGCGTGACCCTCAGCCGGGAGCCTGAGCGCTCGCTCGACGAGATGCTGCATGCCGGTGACCTCGACGCCGTCTTCTCCGCGCATCCCCCGGCGAGCTTTGAGCGCGGCGACCCAGGGATCACCAGGCTCTTCCCCGACTACGAGCCGGTCGAGCGCGAGTACGTCACCAGGACCGGGATCTTCCCGATCATGCACGTCGTCGTCATCCGCTCGGACGTGCTCGAACGCGACCCGTGGGTCGCGCAGAACCTGTTCACGGCGTTCGTGGCGGCCAAGGACGCGAGCCTCGCCCGGCTGTCCGAGATGACCGCGAGCCGGTTCCCGCTGCCATGGGTGCCCGAACGGCTGGCGGAAATCCGCGCGCTGATCGGCCCCGACCCGTGGCCCTACGGCGTCGAGGCCAACCGGGTGACGCTGGACGCGTTCGCGCGCTATGCACACGAGCAGGGCGTCGCCGCCAGGCGCCTTGAGCCGGAAGAGCTGTTCGCCCCGCAGGTGCTCGGGCACTACCGCGTCTGAGCCGGGGCGGAGCCCGGCCGCCTCGCGGCGGGCCGGGGGAAGGAGGCCCGATGAAGGATCTGCGCCGGGACCTGCCGTTGCCGCCCGCGAGTCACGTCGCCGTCGTCGCCTGCATGGACGCACGG
>JAWWPV010001121.1:0-8456 GCA_033854775.1 Trebonia sp. | reverse complement strand
TGGCCAGCGTGCTGCTCGGCGCGGCCGGCGCCCTGTTCTCCGCGTTCGCGCTTGCCGGGTTGCTGATCTTCTGGTCGCAGTACATGCAGTACGCCAACTGCCAGAACGGCGCGACCACGGCCGCCGCGCAGAATGCCTGCCAGCAGCAGTTCGAGAACTCCATCGGCCACCGGATCACCATCCTCGGCAACAAGTGACCGGGTTACTCCCGAACGGCTACTCCTGCGCTCTACTCCTCGTCCCCGGTGGCCCACGGGTTGACGTGGATGCGGTGACCGCCCGCGTCGTCGGTCTCATCGACGATGAGCGCGGGCAGCGGGGCGCTGACCCCGGCAGGCAGCGGGCCGCCGCGCTCGGCCCGCGGGCCGAGCATCCCGATTTTTCCTGACTCGTCGGCTTGCGCGGCACTGATGCGGCGGATGTGATGCCGGATGATCAGCCAGTTGGCCGCGCCCGCGACCAGGGCTGCCGTCACCCCGACCTCAAGCACGGCGACCAGGCCGACCTCGCCGCCGGCCGGCCCGACCGTGCCGAGCCGTCCGGCGCCGAGTGGACCGCCGGAGAACTTCGCGGCGAAACCGATGACCACCGCGGTCAGCGTGCCGGTGACCAGGCCCCAGAGCGGTGCCGCCTCAAGCGAGGGCGTCGGCGCGATCCGGACGGTCATCAGCCCGGCAAGTGCGCCGGCCACGTACGGCATCACCAGCACGAAGAAGCCGAGCCAGGCCGGGAACGCGGCCGTCGGCCCTACCGGCAGCGCGGCGAGCATCGGGAAGGCAGGCACGGCGCCGAGCGCCGAGCCTGACGGCGAGACCGCGGTACCGATGCCGAACGAGAAGCCAGGGCCGAGCATGTAGGCGACTGCCCAGATGACGGAGTTCGGCAGGTAGCAGAGGCTGGCGAGCAGCAGCAGCACCGACCCGAAGACCCCCGGGTTGAGCGCGGCGACCGCTTGCCGGTAGGCGCCGATGTGGACCATGAGCGACGTAGCGTCCAGGACCGCGCCGCACACGATGAGGAGCGCGAGTGCCGCGAACATCCCGAGGATCACCGACCTCGGCCGCGGCGGCACCCGGCCTGCGAGCTTGCGCCAGGGCGCGAGGCTGCGCGCCGCGCCGAACCCGCCGGCCAGCAGCGCGATGAGGAATCCCATCATGACCGCCTGCCACAGCGACGGCGCCGCGAGGGAGGTCCCGCTCGCCACGGCGACCGCGCCGGTGAACAGCGCGTAGGGCAGCGCGATCGACATCGCGGCCGGTCCGACCTCCAGCAGGCCGGTCACGTGACCTTCGCGGGTCATCCACCGGCCGGCCCGTTCGATCAGCGCGGCGGGCAGCAGCACGAGGCCGAGGGGCAGCAGGCCGATCCTGCCCACGCCATGGACCGTCACCTCGACGTGGTGCGCGACAAGCCACAGCAGCCCGGCCGACCTGAGCGCGCCCGCGAGCCCGCCGCCGGGGCCCACGTGCGGTGCGGTGATCCAGCCGATCAGGGTGAGGGTCGCGAGCACCGCGAGCCCGCCGCCGGCCGCCGCGAGCGCGGCCACGCCGCCAGCCATGAGCATGGGGCGGGTGGGCAGGTGCACAATGCCCATCGTGGCAACGGACCGGGCAAAAGGCACGCCGACTCGCGGGCCCGATCGCAAAAACCGCGCTCATACCGGGCCCGCGAATCGGCGATATCTCCCGGGGGGACAACCCCTCGTACCCCCGATGTCCGCGCTGGCGCGCGGACGAAAAACTAACGCTTGGCGACTTACTGGGTTTCTTACGAGACTCCGGTCACATCGCTGATGTACATCGGTGGCCTGGGCGGCGTTCGCGGTGTGTCACGGGCTACGCTGCTTGTGAACGCCGCTCGTCGTGGCGTCAACCAGACGCAAGCCAACGGACCGAGAACGGACCGAGATCGGACCCCCAGTGGACCTGTTCGAGTATCAGGCTAAGGAACTCTTCGCCGAGTACGGCGTTCCTGTGCCGAAAGACAAGGTCGCCAACACCGCCGAGGAGGCGCGGGAAATTACCACCGCGTTCGCGGCGGAAGGCATCCCGCAAGTAGTCGTCAAGGCGCAGGTAAAGGTCGGCGGCCGCGGCAAGGCCGGCGGCGTGAAGCTGGCCGAAGGCCCGGCCGACGCCTACGACAAGGCCGAGCGCATCATCGGCATGGACATCAAGGGTCACACCGTGCACAGGGTGCTGATCGCCGAGGCGACCGACATCAAGTCCGAGTACTACCTGTCGTTCCTCCTCGACCGCGCGAACCGCACCTTCCTGTCCATTTGCTCGGTGGACGGCGGCGTGGAGATCGAGGAGCTCGCGCACACGAACCCCGACGCGATCGCCCGCGTCCCCGTCTCCCCGCTGACCGGCGTGGACCACGCCAAGGCGCTGGAGATCGTGCGGGCCGGCCGTATCCCGGCGGAGGCCGAGGAGGGCGCCGCCCTGGTGGCCGAGCGCCTGTGGGCCATGTTCACCGACGAGGACGCGACGCTCGCCGAGGTGAACCCGCTCGTGCTGACCCCGGATGGCCGGGTGCTCGCGCTCGACGGCAAGGTCACGCTCGACGACAATGCCGCCTTCCGCCAGGAGCATGCGCGGTTCGACGACATCGGCTCGACGGATCCGCTCGAGGCGAAGGCCAAGGAGAAGCACCTCAACTACGTCAAGCTCGACGGCGAGGTCGGCATCATCGGCAACGGCGCGGGCCTGGTCATGTCCACGCTCGACGTGGTGGCCTACGCGGGCGAGCCGTTCGGCGGCGTCAAGGCCGCCAACTTCCTCGACATCGGCGGCGGCGCCTCGGCGGCGGTCATGGCCGACAGCCTTGAGATCGTGCTCTCCGACCCGTCGGTCAAGTCGGTCCTCGTGAACGTCTTCGGCGGCATCACCGCCTGCGACGCGGTCGCCAACGGCATCATCTCGGCGGTCAAGCTGCTCGCCGAGCGCGGGGAGGCGGTCAGCAAGCCGATCGTCGTCCGCCTCGACGGCAACAAGGCGGCCGAGGGCCGCCAGATCCTGGTCGACGCCGCGATCCCGGTCGTCGAGCAGGTAGATACCATGGACGGCGCCGCGAAGCGCGCCGCCGAGCTCGCCGCGAAGGGGGCATGAGAGATGGCTATCTTCCTCACGGCTGACAGCAAGATCCTGATCCAGGGCATCACCGGCGGTGAAGGCCGCAAGCACGGCGCGCGCATGCTCGCGGCAGGCGCGAAGGTGGTCGGCGGCACCAACCCGAAGAAGGCCGGCACCACGGTCGAGCTGAACGGCGTTGACGTTCCGGTGTTCGCCACGGTCCAGGAGACCATGGCCGCGACCGGCGCGGACGTGTCCGTGATCTTCGTCCCGGCGGCAGGGACCAAGGCCGCGGTGATCGAGGCGATCGACGCGGAGATCCCGCTGGCGATCGTCATCACCGAGGGCATCCCCGTGCACGACACGGCCGAGTTCTGGGCCTACGCGATCGAGAAGGGCAACAAGACCAGGATCATCGGTCCGAACTGCCCAGGCGTCGCCTCCCCCGGCAAGTCCAACGCCGGCATCATCCCTGCCGACATCACGACGGCCGGCAAGATCGGCCTGGTGTCGAAGTCAGGCACGCTGACCTACCAGATGATGTACGAGCTGCGCGACATCGGGTTCACCACTGCCGTCGGCATCGGCGGCGACCCGATCATCGGTACGACGCACATCGACGCGCTCGCCGCGTTCGAGGCCGACCCCGACACCAAGGCGATCGTGATGATCGGCGAGATCGGTGGCGACGCCGAGGAGCGCGCCGCGGCCTTCATCGACCAGCACGTCACCAAGCCTGTCGTCGGCTACGTGGCCGGGTTCATGGCCCCCGAGGGTAAGACGATGGGTCACGCGGGCGCGATCATCTCGGGCTCGTCGGGCACCGCCCAGGCGAAGAAGGAAGCCCTGGAGAAGGCCGGCGTCCGCGTCGGCAAGACCCCAAGCGAAACCGCCGCCCTGGTCCGCGAGGTCATCAGGGGCCTCTAGGCGTCCGAACCCAGAACGCCGCCACGCCGCCACAGCGCCACGTCGCCCGACAAATCGGATTTGTCGGGCGGCGTTTTCGTATCTGGCCCCGGCTCCGTCATGCCCCTGGGTGCCACGAGGCCAGAAGAGTCGCTAGGCCGCGTGGCGGGGGGCGAGGACCTCGTTGACCCAGGCGACGATGTCGGTGGTCGACGCGCCTGGGGTGAAGATCTTCGCCACTCCCAGCGCGGTCAGCTCGGCGATGTCCGCGTCCGGGATGATGCCACCGCCGAACACCACGATGTCACCGGCGTCCTGTTCCTTGAGCAGCTCGACGACCCTCGGGAACAGGGTCATGTGCGCGCCAGACAGCACGGACAGGCCAACCGCGTCCACGTCCTCCTGGATGGCGGCGGCGACTATCTGCTCCGGAGTCTGGTGCAGGCCGGTGTAGATGACCTCGACTCCGGCGTCGCGCAGCGCGCGGGCCACTACCTTCGCCCCCCGGTCGTGCCCGTCCAGGCCAGCCTTGGCGACGATGACGCGGATCTTGCCTTGTGTCTGTGTCACACCGATAAGGGTAACGATCAGCTCAGACCTAGTACACGCACGGGACGCCGTAGGGGGCGTTCGGCGCCACCGTCACCGAGCCGCCCGTGCCGCTGCTGCCCGTCCCGGCGGTTGACGTCGGCGTGGGCGTCGTCGTCGGGCCCGTGGCGGTCCGGGAGCCGATGACCTGCGCGCCCGTGGACTGAGGGCCCGCGGTCGCCGCGCTCGTCGGCGTGATGCCCGCGGGCACCGTGGTGACGGTCGAGCCGATCAGCACCTCGACGTGATCCGCGGGCAGGGTGCTTAGCGCCGTTGCGGTGGCGCCGAACTGGAGCGCGATCTGCTGCGCATTCCCCGCCGCGCCCGCGCCGTAGAAGATCTGCGTTCCCGGCTGCACCGTCCGCGTCTGCGCGGTCGAGTTCTCGACCTTGCCGGCCTTATAGCCGAGACCGACGAGCCCCTGCGAGACCTGCCCGGCAAGGCCGACCGCGTTGGGGTCACCGTTGTAGACGTCGACCGTCACGGAGGCCGCGGGGACCGACGCGCTGGGGCTTGCGGTGGCCTTGGTCGCCGTCTTCGCCCCTGTCGCGGCCGACTGCGGGTCGAACGCGCTCTTCACGAGCCGCTGGATGTACGGGACATCGATGATGTTGACGTCCTGCGGGGCCGGGTAGCCAGGGACGGGAACGTTGTTCTCCGGCGTGTACGGCAGAGTCTGGAAGGACAGGTCCTGCCCGTTCAGCGCGCGCATGTCGGTGGCGAAGTCGAGCAGGTTGAAGCCCGAGTCCGTGATGAGGTACGTGCTCGCGGTGCCAAGCAGCGAGTTCAACTTGGCGAGGTCGGCAAACACGCCCTCGTGCTTGAGCTCGTAGATCACGTAGTCGATGACGGCCTGCTGCCGCTTCGTCCGTCCCAGGTCGACGCCGGGCAGTGTGTCGCGGGCCCGAACGTACGCGAGAGACTGCGCCGCGGCCAGGTGCAGGTACTGCTTGCCGCCCTTCTTGCTGTTGTAGCCGTCCTTGAAGGCGTTGAAGCCGGAGTTGTTGGTGCCCGTGGACGGGACAAAGTCGGTCAGGTTCGCCCCGGCGGCGAAGCCGCCTTGGGCGGGGGCCGGCTGGATGCATACCTCGATGCCGTTGAACGCCGAGGCCAGGTAATAGAACCCGGCCAGGTTCACCTCGACAAAGTGGTCGACGTGCTGGCCGGTGACGGACTGCACGGTGGCGATCGTGGCGGCCTGACCCGCCTGATTGGCGTGCAGGTACAGGTCTTTGCTGCTCTCTTTGCCGGTGTTCTCGTTCAGGTACTGGACGTACGCGTACGCGTACGCCCCGTCGATCTTGCCTTCGGTCTGGCCGTCGTATGCCTGTGGATACGTGACTAGGTCATCACGCGAAATCGAAAAGCCGACCGCCTTCTTGCCGCCGGCGAAGATGTGGATGAGAATCAGCGTGTTCGTGTCCTGGCTGCCGACCTGCCCGGCGCTGACGGCGGACGCGCTCCCCGCGTGCATGGCGGTCAGCAGGCTGTTCGGCAGCGTCTGCCCCTCGTAGTCGGTCCTGCTTTCCAGGCCCATCACCAGGATGTTCATCGCACCGACCGACGGGCTGCCCGGGATCGTGACGCCCTTTCCCGTGGCGGCGACCTGGCCGACCACCTTGTGGGCGTAGCCGGCCACCACCAGCAGCACCGCCGCTGACAGGCAAATCACCCCGTACAGGAGCTTGCCCGCGATCAGCTTCGGGAGGTGCGACGAAATCACTGGAATCCTCCTCCGGCTAGAACACGCAGGGGATGCCGTACTTTGCCTGCGCCCCTACGGTGAGAGCGCCGCCGACCGCGCCGTTGTTACCGGCCGAGCTTGTCGCGGGGGCGCTTTGCGGGGTAACCGACGCCGGGGCGGGGGCCAGGCCGGACGGCACCACGGTGGCCCCGGTGCCGAGGAGGACCTCGACGTGGCCCTTGGGCAGCGACGTGAGCGACTTGGCGGTCGCGCCGAAGTAACCCGCGATCTTGGCCGCGTTGGCCGACGCGCCCGAGCCGTAGAACACCTGGGTGCCCGCGGCAGCGGCCTGCGACTGAGCGGACGCGTTGGTGACGGCGCCGGCCTTGTAGCCCTTGGCGACAAGCGCCTGCGAGACGCCGGTCGCCAGGCCCGGTGCCATCCCGCCGTTGTACACGTCCGCGGTGACGCTGGAAGCGGGCGGGATGGGGGCGGCCTTCGCGCCGGACTTCGCCGTGCTTGTCGACTTCGCGGCGGGTACCGGGGCGGTGAACTTCTGCTTGATGGCCGCCTGGATGGTCGGGATGTCGACCTGGTTCGCCGACTGGCCGTCGATGGTCGCGAACCCGGCGATCGGCGCCGTGTAGAACTGCAGGTTCTTCCCTGTCAGCGCCTTCATCTGGGGGGCGAAGTCGAGCAGGTTCCAGGTCGAGTCGGTGATGAGGTACTGCTTCGCGCTGTTGAGCAGCGAGGTGAGCTGGCCGAGGTCGGACAGGATGCCGTTGTGCTCCAGCTTCCAGATCACGTAGTCGAGGACCGCCTGCTGCCGGTGCGTGCGGTCCAGGTCGCCGTTCTGCAGGTTGTCCCGCTCACGGACGAACGCCAGCGCCTGCGGCGCGCTCAGGTGCAGGTACTGGGCCCCGCCCTTCCTCGAGTTGTAGCCGTCGAGCATCGCGTTGAAGCCGGAGTTGCCGTCCGTGAGGTTCTGGCCGCCGTTCTCCGGCTTGATGCACGCCTCGATGCCGCCGAACGCGGCGGCCAGGTAGTAGAACCCCGCCAGGTTGACCTCGGCGAAGTGGTCGACCTTCTGGCCGGTGACCGACTGCACGGTCGCGAGCGTGGCCGCCTGGCCGGCCTGATTCGCCTTCGTGTAACGCTGGTCGGTGCTCATCGAGGAGTTCGCGGTCTGGCTGAGGGACTGCGCGTAGGCGAGGCCGTAGGCCTGGTCGATCTTGCCCTGGGACTGCCCGTCGTACGCCTGGGGGTAGGTGACCCAGTCGTCGCGGGGGATGGAGTAGCCGACCGCCTTCTCTCCCCCGGCGAAGATGTGCAGGAGGATCAGCGTGTTGGTGGCCTGGCCGCCGACGCCTTGGTTGTTAACGCCGTTGACACTGCCCGCGTGCATCGCGGCGAGCAGCCCGGCCGACAGGGTCTGCCCCTGGTAGTTGGTGCGGCTCTCCAGGCCCATCAGCAGGATGTTCATCGCGCCGACCGAGGCGCCGTTGCTGATGCCGATCCCGCCGCCGATCCCGTTAGTCAGGCTCACGAACTTGTAGGCGTAGCCGGACACAACAAGCACCACGGCGGCGACCGCGCAGGTCACCGCGTACCCGACCTTGCCTGCGATCACCGAACCGCTGCCCATGCCGAGCAATCTTGTTCTCCTCCGGCTGATCCTGCACCGTTCGTCGCGAGGCTACCCGCTTGGTCTGGGCAGGGGGTGCCTAATGCCGCGTTTGCGTCAAGAGTCACCACGCCTCCGGACGCCTGATCACCCGGCGTTGCCGCGGACGCGTTGACCGCTAATCACATTCAGTGATGCGAATAGTACCTGCTGATCCTGAAGGAACGGCTCGCCGTAATGAGTTCTTTCGAATTGTGGTCCATCTCGTGCTACAGTTAACTACTGTCCGGTAATAACCAGGCTGCCCCGGTGTCCCCACGTCGACGCCATCGTCGCAGCTCACCGCCGGGACGTGGGCTAGCCAGAACGCGCGTTAGGGCGAACTCAAGGATTCATGCGTTACCCTCTCCAGCAATGAGCACACCACCTGGGTGGGAGCCCCGGCCCACACGCGGCGGTCCCGCTCGGCGTGCGCCAGGCGGGCCTGCGGGCTTGGCGCGTGACGACGCTAATCCCCGAAGGGACGCTAATCCCCGAAGGCAAGGGGAGCGCGGCGGCGCGCCGGCCGGGGGACGCGGCCGCG
>JAWWPV010001120.1:0-3727 GCA_033854775.1 Trebonia sp. | reverse complement strand
GAGGGATCTCCGGCCCCGTCACGGGCGGGAACGCGGCCACCCCCGAAAGGGTCGCCGGCCATCCAGGCAGGGCTTT
Organism: Trebonia sp.; assembly: GCA_033854775.1. Lineage (GTDB taxonomy): Bacteria > Actinomycetota > Actinomycetes > Streptosporangiales > Streptosporangiaceae > Trebonia. Next base: position 3,651 of record JAWWPV010001120.1, on the reverse strand, counting down.
CGTTCATTCCGGCGGGATCTCCGCGAAGGTCTGGCCGAAGCTCATGCCCTGGTGGCGACGGTAGAGGCGGGCACCGATGTAGTAGACGATGCCGATCGCGGGCGCCGAGAACGCTTCCAGCATGGGCTTGAGGCCGAACGTCCCGCCGAACCCGGTGTGGAAGGCCACGTAGATCACGAAGCCCCAGGAGATCGCGGAGATCGCGGCGGCCCAGGTGATGACCGGCAGCCCGGCGATCTTGGTGCGGGCCCATCCCGGTCCCTGGGCGTGCAGCTGCGGACGGCGCCAGGGGGCGATGGCCGCGGCGATCGACACGATGATGAACGCCAGCGCCAGCACCGCGATGACGTTCAGCAGGTAGGAGCCCAGGCCCTGGTAGATGTTGAGGTAGTTGAGTAGTTCCACGATGCAGCCGATGGTCACGGTCGCGATCACGGGGGTGTGGAAGCGGTCGGAGACGGTGGTGAGCTTCTCCGGCGCGAGCCGGTCGAAGGACCAGGCGAACAGGTTGCGGGTGCCGAGCATGAACCCCGTCGGGGTCCACCACAGGATCGAGGCCACGAAGCACAGCGCGATGAACACGAGCAGCCAGTGCGGTCCGGGCAGGAACTTGACCAGGGCCGGCAGGTATGGCAGGAACTTCAGGTTCCAGTGCGCCGAGCCACCGCCCAGGCCCATGAACACCGACGCGCCGAAGAACTTGAACCCGAAGTACTTGTAGATCAGGCCTACGCCGAGGACGTAGCCGACCGCCGATATCAGCAGCGCGCCGAGGATCGAGGTGGTGGCCGTGCGGCGGACGTTGCGGATCTCGCCGGCGAAGTACCCGGTCCACTGGAAGCCGGTGTACACCTGGAACGAGTAGATCATGGCGAAGATCGTGGCGCCCCAGCCGATGCCGCCCCCAGCACTGAAGCCCAGGCCGTGCGCCCGGGAGATGATGGCGTTGTAGGTGGTGCCGGAACTGGCGTTCCAGCTGCTGACGAAGTGGCTGTGGCTGCCGACCAGCATCGCGACCAGCCAGGCCAGCATGCCCAGCCACACGACCGCGAACGTGACCACCATGTAACGGGCCACCACCCGGACCCCGAAGATCATCAAGATCGTGAACGCAGCCGTGAGGATGGTCGCGATGATCATCAGCTCGCCGTTGCTCGGCGAGGTCAGCGCCGCCGAGTGCCACCCGCCGACGAACGCCGCCGCCGGGCCCATGACCGAGAGCATGTACGTGAAGTTGAATGCGATCCACGTCAGGAACACGAACGTGATCGAGAAGTTGACGAAGAAGCCGAGGAACGGAGTCAGCGTCCGGGACACCCAGACGTAATCGCCGCCCGACCTCGGCATGATCACGGTGAAGTAGAGATATACCAGCCCGCAGGTCGCTACCAGCGGGGTGGCCAGCAGGAACGACAGCAGCATGTTCGCATGCGGCCAGAACATCGGAGTGAACGCCATCACCTCGGTGATCCCGACCGGAATGAGCACTGCCGAGAAGACCAGGTTGAACGCATCGAACGCGCTGAGCTCCCGGACTAAACCGGTCGCGTTGCGGACGAACAGATTCCGGCTGCCGCCTGGCGGCTGACCAGCGCGGGTTCCCGTGGTTGCCAACTGCTTCCTCCTCAATTCCTCGCCATTTACGCCCGACAAACACCCAGGCCCGGCACCCGCCCGCACCGGCATCTCCATCAGCGTTAGACCGGCGTCTTCGAAGGTCTATAACAGATCATTCCGTATTAAAGGGGTCAAGGGAACCGTCTCGGCCCAGGCAGTCCTCGGCCCAGGCCGTCCCGTGCGAGCGGCGGGCGCCGTCTCCGCTCGCACCGGCGGAGCCCGGCGCGCACGGCGCACCGCCCGGGCCGGCGGCAATGCTCAGCCTGCTGTTGCGTGACCGGTCGCGCACTCGCGACCAGCAACGCTGCGGAATGGGAATGGGGGGGCTGCGAGGTGCAGCTCGCCACCGCCGCCGGTCAACGCGACGGTGATGCTGACCCCTTAGCTGCTATTTTCCTGCCTCTGGAAGAGCGGATGACCAGCCTGGAGGGTGGCATCCGCAGTCACCGGCGCACGCCCAGGTACCGCGCGAGGTGATCGATCACCTCACGCGCGTCGTCCTCGACACCGCAGATGAACGTAGACCTGCGCCGCCGCAGCACGGGCAGTCCCAGGGCGTACAGTCCCGGGCTGTCGACCACACCGCCCTCGTGGTTCAGCTGACCCTTCGGGTCGACCACCGGCACGTCGAGCCACCCGTAGTCAGGCCGGAAACCCGTCGCCCACACGATCGTGGCGATCTCGCCGCTTCGCAGGTCAAGCTGCAACCGCGTCGACTCGGGCACGCGTGTCGCCGCGAAGCGCTCGGGAGGGCCGACCTCAGCGTCATACCCCTCCGCCTTGGCCCACTCGTCGAACGTGCCCAGCAGTCGCTCCATCTTGAGGTCCGCGAGCGAGAACACGTTGCGCAGGCCACCGGAGAACAGCGCGCGGCCGTCACGTACCGCCGCCCAGCGGCCCACCAGCTCGACGCCCATCGACGCGAGCGCGTTGAGATCCAGCGTCGTCCGCTGAGGGGTCCCGACGAGCTGGGGCGACGGCAGCCGCCGGGCCCGGGTGAGATCCTCAACCTCGTCGTACCGCTGGTCCCACACGCCCGACGTGTCCATCCACCACAGCACATCGCGTCCGCGGTACGTGCGCGGCAACCGCACGTGCTCCCCCACCGAGAGAGTCACCGGACGCCCCGACCGCCTCAGCTCGGCGGCCAGCTGCACGCCGGTTGCCGAGGCTCCCACGACGAGCACGCCGCCGTCGGGTAGCTGGCCGGGGTCGCGATAGCCGAACGGCGTCAGTTGCCCCACGGACGCCGGGACCGCATCCCACAGCGGCGGCACCGCTGGCTGATTACAGGCGCCGCTCGCGATGACCACGGTCCGGGAGTGAATCTCGCCGTGGCTTGTCGTCACGTGGTATCCATCGCCGGCCTGTCGCACCGACGTGACGTTCACGCCAGTCCGGACGGGAGCCCGCGAGACCTTGGCGAAGTGCTCGATGAGCTCGATCACTTCGCCCACCGTCATGTAGCCGTCTGGATCCGGGCCTTCATAGCGAAGGCCCGGCAGGCGGCTCTGCCAGTTGGGAGTGAGCAGCCGCAGGGAGTCCCAGCGTTCGCGCCGCCAGGAGTTCGCCACCTCTCCGCGCTCGAGAACGACGTGGTCGATCGACCGGTCGCTGAGGAAGCAGCTCGCGGCGAGGCCCGCCTGCCCCCCGCCGATGACGACCGTGGTGGTGCGCTCGATGGCCTGGCCCCTCAGTGCTTTCCGGAGCGCGCGCGTCGGCAAGCCGCCGCGCGGCCGCTCAAGCGACTTCGACGGTGACGTTCGTAGGATTGGTCAGGGCGTCGAACACGGCGGAGCGCTTCTGGGACTGGGCGACCAGCGCCTCGATCTCCTGCCTCGACGCATCCGCGTCGATGGTGAACGTCACCTTGATGTCGTTGTAGCCGTTGCGGACGTCGCTGTCGGCGCCGAGGATCCCGCGGATGTCGTGCCCGCCCTCGACCGTGGACTCGACCGAGCGGAGCTGGATGCCGCGGTTCTCCGCGACGGACGCAATACCCCCGGTCAGGCAGCTCGCCAGGCCGACCAGGAG
>JAWWPV010001119.1:0-2648 GCA_033854775.1 Trebonia sp. | reverse complement strand
CCGTGCTCCCCGCGCTCGCCTCCGGGTGCTCGGCACCCTTCGGCTCGCGCTCAGGATCACGCGATGGGCGTGCCCGCGGGCAGGGTAAATCGGAACTCGGCGCCGCCGCCGGGCGCGCAGGCCACGGCGATCTCGCCGTTCATGGCCTCGATGAGGCCCTTGACGATGTACAGGCCAAGGCCGGTGCCGCCGCGCCGCTTGCCGCGCCAGAACTGGCGGAACACCCGGAGCGCCATCTCGGGCGGGATGCCCTCGCCCTGGTCGCGCACGGACACGGTGATCGCTTCCTGCTGATCACCGCTCAGCTGATCTCCCGGTACCTGGGCGCGCCGCACCACGACCGTCACGATACCAGCGCCGTGCCTGACCGCGTTCTCCACGAGGTTGCCGAGGATCTGGTCGATCTTGTCGGCGTCAAGCCAGGTCTCGGGGAGGTCGTGCGCGGCCTCAAGCCGGAACCGGTCCTCCGACTCGCCGGAGGCGACCCGTCCGGCGATGATCTTGCGCGCCCGCTCGGGGACGTCAACAAGGTGCGGCCGCACCTCCATCCGGCCCGACTCGATGCGCGACACGTCGAGCAGCTCGGTGATCAGCCGGGTCACCCGGTCCGCGTCGGCGTTGACCGTCTCCAGCATGACCCGCTTCTGGTCGTCGTTGAACCGGGACCACTTGGCGAGCAGCGTCGCGGTGAATCCCTTCACCGACGTCAGCGGGGCGCGCAGCTCGTGCGCGACCGTGGAGACCAGCTCGGCGCGGCTGCGTTCGAGCCTGGCCCGGTGCTGCGCGCCGCGCAGGGTGATCACCAGGCGGCGAACCGGGCCAGAGCGGCCGTCGCGGACGTAGCCGACCGAGACGAGCACCTCGGTGCGATCCCGGGGGCTTGAACCCCCATGATCCGCGCTGCCCTCGCCGAGGAACAGGCTGCGCTCCGGGTGCCTGGTCCTGGTGGCGAGGCCGTTGTAGGGGTCGGCGAACATCCACCAGTCGCGGCCGTCATCGTCCCTGAAGGGCAGCACGTCGTAGACGTACTTGCCGATGGCCTCCTCCGCCGCGATGCCGGTGAGCCGGACGGCGGATCGGTTGTAGACAACCACGCGGCCCGCGTCGTCGGCGACCACGAGGCCGTCGGGCAGCTCGTCGGCCATCAGCGACTGGGCGTCACTCAGCGACTTCGCGGTCAGGGGAGCGGGACTCCCAGACGGTGCGGACGGCACGACGGGCGGCGTGCCGATGGCACGCCCGGTCCCGCCGGATGCCTTCCGGCCCGGTCCGTTGTCCTTCACGGCGCTTGCGCCTCCGTCCAGCAAGGGGGGCGCATCGGGTCGGCCATTGCTGGCTCAATCCGCGATGCGGGTGACGGAATGTGATCAGACTCTAGCGCGTTTACCCGCCCTTAGGACAGTACCCGCGTTGGGGGATTTCGCTACGTCATAGCGTAAATACCCTATGCGAGGGAATCTTCAGCTGTCATTGGGCGGGCAACGCGACGTAATCATAATGCTTCGGAGGATAAGCACGTGACGCCTAACAACGCCGGGGCGCCCGTGCGCGGGTCCGGGGGGTCGTCCCCCCGGACGAAAACAGCGACTGCGCGGAGGCGTACAGGCACACCGCCGCCGCGAGGGCGAGGTTGAGCGATTCCGCATGGCCGTAGATCGGCACCGCGACCGACTCGTCGGCCAGCGCGAGCAGGTCGCCGGGTAGTCCCCACGCCTCGTTGCCGAACAGCCACGCGGTCGGTGAACTCAGCGCCGCCCGCGTCTTCGGGTCGTCGAGCGTGCTGTCCCCTCCGCCGTCGGCGGCGAGAACCCGCAGGCCAGCGCCCTTGAGGGCGGCGACCGTTTCCGGCAGCCGCACGCCGGCCACGACCGGCAGGTGGAACAGGCTGCCCGCGCTGGCCCGGACGCACTTGCCGTTGTAGACGTCGACCGAGGCGTCGGCGAAGATGACCGCGCCGGCGCCCGCCGCGTCGGCGGCGCGCAGCACGGTGCCCGCGTTGCCCGGGTCCCGGACGTTCGCGAGCAGGGCGACCAGGGCAGGCCTGGCCGCCGTGACCCGGTCAAGCGGGACGTCAACGAAGTCGCAGACGGCGAGCAGGCCCTGCGGGGTAACCGTCTGGGCGAGCTCGCTCATCACCTCGCCGCTGACCAGCTGGACGTCGACGCCGGCGTCTTCCGCCTTCGCGACCAGGCCGGCGTGCCTTGCCTGCGCGGGCGCGGTGACGAAAAGGCCGGTGACGCGGGCACCGGTCGCCAGTGCCTCGGAAACGGCCTGCGGGCCTTCCGCGAGAAAGGCCCGCTCACGCTGGCGCAGTGCCCGCTTGGTCAGCCGACGGGCAGCCTTAAGCCGCGCCGTACTGGCGCTTGCGTACATGGGATCAACCCTAATTCGCGAGGTGAATGTGACATTGCCCGCCTACTCGGCGATATCGCGGAATGTCACATTCATCCTGCGAGTATGCATGCCGAGGCGGGTTAGGCCGCCGCGCCTACGGTCTCGGGGAGCGCAGCGCGCGCCACCTCGACCAGGGCGGCGAAGGCCGCCGCGTCGGTCACGGCGAGGTCGGCGAGAACACGCCGGTCGACCTCGACGCCCGCCGCCTTCAGGCCCTGCACGAAACGGTTGTAGGTCATCCCGTTCGCGCGCGC
>JAWWPV010001118.1:0-4847 GCA_033854775.1 Trebonia sp. | reverse complement strand
GACCGCGGTCAACATGATCACCGTGCAGTACGCGAAGGCGTTCCCGAACATGCGGATCAACGCGGTGTAGCCTGGCTTCACCAATACCGACCTGAACGGGAACACTGGCCTCCAGACCGTCGAGCAGGGCGCCGAGATCATCGTGCGCATGGCGCAGGTGGGCCCTGATGGCCGCACCGGAGGCTACTTCGACGCCGAAGGCACCTTTCCCTGGTAATCCGAACCAGGCGCCATCAGGTGCAAGGCTCTATGCCCACACTGCTGGAGCTGCGCGTGCGGTCCGCAGCATCGCCCGGCTCGCCGTCCGCCTGGCGAAGGAGAACCCGCTCTGGCGAGGCCGACGTATTCATGGCGAGCTCACCAAGCTGGGCGTGACGGTCGCGCCGGCGACCGTCTAGTCGCGAGCCGTCCGCCGTAGCAGCCGGAGCTCGTCAGTCATCCACGCTGATTCGGATCTGCTCATCACGCCTCTCCTCCGAGTCCGGCTCGTCGTCGTAGAACTCGCCGCAGCCAGCCTTCGCGACGAGCGACGCAGGCGGCTCGAACCGATCGCCATAGGCGGCCGCCAGATACCAAGCGCGGGCGACGAACCCAGCCGGGCCGCCCTGGTACCCGTTGACGTACTGCAACACTCCACCGGTCCAGTGCGGGTAGCCGATACCGAGCAGCGATCCGACGTTAGCGTCGGCAACCGACTCGATGACCCGTTCGTCGAGGCAACGAGCCGCCTCGATCGCCTCGATGAACAGCAGACGTTCCTTGAGATCGACGGGCGGGATGTCGCTCCGGTCGGCACCAAAAGCGCCATGCAACCCGGGCCAGAGACCGACGCGACGCCCGTCCTCGTAGTCATAGAACCCGGCGCCGTCCTGCCGGCCCGCCCGGCCGTGCTCATCGAGCATGTGGTCGATGACCCGCACCGCGGCGCTGGTCCTGGCATCGTTGCCGGCGGCGGCGCGGATCCGACGCATGAGGTGGAGGTTGAGTTCGTCGGACAGTTGCAGCACCGGCGTGGGGTACCCGGCCTGCCTGCAGGCCTCCTCGATCACCGCAGGCGCGAGACCTTCGTCGAGCATGCGCAGGCCCTCGTCGTTGAAGGTTCGGATGACGCGGCTGGTGAAGAACCCGTGGCTGTCGTTCACCACGATCGCCGTCTTCTTCAACAGCCGCGCGACATCGAGCGCGCGGTGCAGCGTCTCGACGCCGGTTTGCTCACCCTTGATGACCTCGATCAGCGGCATCTTGTGCACCGGGCTGAAGAAGTGCAGGCCGATGAAGGTCGACGGGGAGCGAACATGTCGCGCCAGCCCGCTGATCGGCAGTGTCGAGGTGTTGGACGCCATCAGCGCGCCAGGGGCGAGGTACGGCTCGATCCTGGCGAGGACCTCGGCCTTCGCGGCGGCGTCCTCGAAGACCGCCTCGATGAGCAGCTGCGCACCGTCAGCGTCGCCCAGCTCGGCGGTCGGCGTGATACGGGCCAGCAGCTGCTGTCCCTGCTCGGTCGTGAGCCGGCCTTTCGCGGCGCCGTCGGCGACCACGTCCGCGCAGCGGTCCTTGCCACGTTGCGCGAGCTCGTGAGTGGTATCGGCGAGGACGACACTCAGCCCCACCCGCGCGCAAGCATATGCAATTCCCGCGCCCATCATCCCGGCCCCGAGAACGACTACCTTGTCCGGGACGAACGGGGCCAGGCCAGCTGGCCGGTCGCGCGGTCCGCGTACCCGGCGCAGGTCGAAGAAGAAGGCCTGGATCATATTCTTCGCGACCGGGCCGGTCACCAAGTCGATGTAGTGCTGCCGTTCGATCTCCATCGCCGTGTCCAGGTCGACCTGCGCGCCTTCCACGGCGACGGCGAGAATGCTGTGCGGCGCGGGGTAATTCGCCGGGTCCAGCCGCGTGCGCAGGTTCGCGGTGAGCGCGGACAATGCCGCAGCGCACTCGGGCTCCGCGGGTTCTCCGCCCGGCAACCTGTAGTGGGGGGTATCCCAGGGCTGAACGGGTACGGGGTTCACCGCGATCCACCGCTTCGCTGCCGGCAGCAGCTCGTGGGGGGCGTTGACCAGCTCGTCGACGAGACCGAGGGCCTTCGCCTGTCGCGGATCGAGGCGGTTGCCGGACAGCAGGACGTTGTCGAGCGCTGCGATAACGCCGAGCATGCGGACGGTCCGCACGACACCGCCGCCTCCGGGCAGCAGGCCGAGTGTCACCTCGGGCAGACCGATCTGGATAGTAGGGTCATCGACAGCGATCCGGTGGTGGGCGGCCAGCGCAAGTTCGAGTCCGCCGCCGAGCGCCGCGCCGCCGATGGCCGCCACGACCGGGCGCCCGAGCGTCTCCAGGCGCCGCAGCTGCGTCTTGAGAACGCGACCGAACTCGGGGGTTCGCGCGACCTCGTTGAGGGTGGTCCGGCGCAGTTCACGTAGGTCGCCGCCAGCGAGAAACACCTTCTTCGCCGAGGTGATGATGACACCACGGAAGCCTTCGACCTCGGCTTCGAGCCGGTCGACGGTCGCGGCTAGCGCGGCGCGGAACCCTGTGTTCAGGGTGTTGGCCGCCTGGGTGGGGTCGTCCAGGGTCAAGACGACGACGCCGTCGGCATCCTGGTCCCACCGGATGGGTGTGCCCGGCACAGGCATAGCGGAATCCGTTCGATGACAGTGGCGATACCCATGCTGCTGCGCAGCTGAAGGTGGCGGCGGCACGGCCTGATGCGGGCAGATGTCGATGACGGGTGTCAGGACGTCACGATGGCCCCGCGGTGTCCTTGCTGGCGCGGGTGATCGGGGGCGCGGTCCTCCAGTCGGCGATGCCGTCCTGGGCGGTGGCCACGGAGGGCTCTCCGCCGTGGATTTCGGCCCAGTGCCCGTGCACGACGTGGTGCAGCGAGAAGCACGCGTTCAGCGCGGTAGGGAACCCCTGCGCGTCGACGGACTGGTTGACCGCCTCCTTGACCATGAGCGCGGCCATAGTGGGCAGCGCAGCGATCCGGCGTGCGAACTGCATCGTGCGCTCGGTCAAATGCTGCGCCGGGAACACCTTGTTGACCATGCCGAGCCGGTAGGCGTCGTCGGCGTCAATGCCGTCTCCGGTCAGCAGCAGTTCCTTGGCCTTACGGGGGCCGAACTCCCAGGGGTGGGCGAAGTACTCAACTCCGGCTCCGCCGAGGCGCGGGCCGACCGGGTCGGCGAACAGCGTGTTGTCGGCGCTGACGATGAGATCGCACGCCCAGGCGAGCATCAGCCCGGCTGCGTAGACGCCGCCCTGCACCTCGGCAATCGTGATCTTGCGCAGGTTCCGCCACCGGAGGGTGTTCTGGAAGAAGTAGTGCCACTCCTGGAGCATCCGCCGCTCGCTTGAGAGCCGGGTTGCGCCGTTCATCGTGTAGGTCGGATGCTGCTGCGGGCCCGGATTACGACCGGCGAGTGCCTGCTTAGAACCGAGATCGTGGCCAGAGGAGAACGTCGTTCCCGCCCCGGCGAGCACCACCACCCGAACAGTGTCGTCGCGTTCGGCCCGGGCAAACGCGTCGTCGAGTTCGACGAGCAGGCCACGGCTCTGCGCGTTCTTGGTGTCGGCACGGTCAAGGGTGATCCGGACGATGATCCCCTCGTCGTGCGGCTCGTACCGCAAATACCTGTATGAGTGCCCGTCGGAGCGGCTGTCGTCATTCACCGCTGGCCACCCTCGGGCGGTTCCGGGGCGCTGTCAGTTCCGGGGCGCTGTCAGTTCCGGGGCGCCGCAGCCTGATCTCGCGGTCGCGGACGGTGCTACGGCGGATTTTGCCGGCGTCGTCGCGCAGCGGTCTGGTGACGAACCGGAACGATCGCGGAACCTTGTAGCGCACCAAGCGCTGTTCGACGAAGTCACGCAGTGATACATCGGTGAGGCCTTCGCGTTGCGTGCCGTCCACTTGTACGACCGCGTGCACCAGCTGGCCGAGGTCGTCGTCGGGCAGTCCCACGACGGCGCAGCTGAGGACGGCGGGATGTTCCAGGATCGCCGCTTCGACCTCGGCGGGATACACGTTCGCTCCCCCGACGAGCAGCATGTCGGTGACACGGTCGGCGAGGTAGAGGTAGCCGTCCTCGTCGAACCATCCGAGGTCGCCGAGTGACTCCCATCCCCCGTCGTAGACGCGGGCTTCGGCTCCGATGTAGCGGTAGCCGGGAGGGGAGCCGGACGAGCGCCGCATCACGACCTCACCGACCACCGCGGGGGCAACGGGTTTCTTGTCGGGGCCGATCACCGTGATCTCGCCGGCCACGGGCCGGCCGACCGAGCCACGGTGCGTGAGCCAGTCGGCGCCGGAAATGATGGTGAACGCTTGGCCTTCCGTGCCGCCGTAGCCTTCGTAGAGACGATCCGCGCCGACGATGTCGATCCAGCGCTCTTTCAGCCACGGCGGGCAGGGCGCGGCGGTGTGGAAGACCGTCTCCAGCGAACTGAGGTCGTACGCGCCGGGGCGGGTGTCCAGTATGCGCAGTATCCGCAGCATCATCGTGGGCACGAGCCCGACGTAGTTGACTTGATGCTGCGTGATCGCCTCCAGCGCCGCCTGGGCGTCGAACTTCGGCAACACCACGAGGTGCTGGCCGAGGAAGGTGCCGCCCATCGCGGTCATGAACGGCGCATTGTGGTAGAGCGGGCCGGGTACGAGTTGGACCTGGCCGCGACGCATGCGGAACGGACGCATCATCGCGCCAGGGTCCAGAGCCCCCGTGCGGCCCGCCACGATGAGCTTGGGTACGCCGGTGCTGCCGCCGGAGGTGGTTGCCTTCCAGGATGGCGAGACGCGCGACTCCAGGGAGGCAGCGCTCAACGCCCCGTCCGGCTCGAACCCGGCCGGC
>JAWWPV010001117.1:0-2610 GCA_033854775.1 Trebonia sp. | reverse complement strand
ACGCGGGCGGCCGCCTTGCTCGCCCCGGCGATCTGGAACTCGAAGCCCAGCCGGCTTCGGTTGAGCAGCACCGCGACGAAGACGATGACGAGGGCAGCCACGATCAGCCCGGTGTTGACGGGCAGGTACGGGCCGCAGATCCGGCCGAGCGTCGCGGACGGCACGGTGACCTTGCCGACCGGGTTGTCACCCTGGCCGCTTACCCGGAAGAAGGTGCCTGACAGCAGGTAAGTGAGGAAGTTGACCGCGATGTAGTTCAGCATGATCGTGACGATGACCTCGCTGGCGCCGGTGCCCGCCTTGAGCAGGCCGGGGATCAGGCCCGCGAGCGCGCCGCCGGCCGCCGCCGCGGCGAACGCGAGGAGCACGTGCGGCAGCCAGGGCAGGCCCGCGAAGCTGAAGCCGACCCAGCTCGCCCCGACGCCGCCCATGATGACCTGCGACTGGCCGCCGATATTGAAGGAGCCCGACCGGTAGGCGACCGCCAGTCCCAGGCCGGCGATGACCAGCGGGACCGCCGCGACGACGGTGTTGCCGAGGGGCGTGAACGCCTGCGACCAGGTGACCGCCGACGAGTGGGCGAAGGCCCGGCTGAACGCGGCGGGGTCCGCGATGGCGCCGCGCAGCAGGGCGCCGTAGGCGCTGCCGAGGAAGTCGAAGGTCACGGAGAAGGTGCCGCCGGGATCGTTGAACAGCGCGCCCCAGGCGGTGCGCAGCTTCGCGGTCGAGATGATGATCACGATCGCGGACACGAACAGCCCGCCGACCAGGGACAGGATGAAGATTACCGCGGGCTGCCGGGACCACAGCGCACTCAGGATGGTGACGGTTCTCCTGGAGACCGAACGAGAGGCCGGAGACTGCCCCGGCGTCACCTCTTCTCCCGGCCCCTGCGGTTCTTCTCCCGGCCCGTGCGGGGCGACGGGGGCCGTGGCCGTCTCGGGCACGTCCATCACTTGCCTCCCATCAGCACGCCGAGGTCGTAGCGCGAGAACGGCGGGCGGGCGGTGCCGATGATCGCGCCCCGGTACAGCACGCAGATGACGTCGCTCACCGCCAGGGCCTCGTCCAGGTCGGAGGTGACCACGACGACGGCGCGGCCGTCCGCCTTCAGTTCCAGCAGCTTGGTGTGCACGTACTCGATGGAGCCGACGTCCAGGCCGCGCGTGGGGTGGGCCGCCACCAGGACGCTGATGTCGCGCTCGAGTTCGCGGGCGAGCACCATCTTCTGCTGGTTGCCGCCGGACAGGCTGGCGACGGGCTGGTCCGGGCGCTCGGCCCGGATGTCGTACTTCCGCATCATCTCCCGGGCGTAGCCGTTGACGGCCCGCTCGTTGAGCAGCAGGCCGCCGAAGCGCAGGAACCGGCGTTCGTGCCTGCGGTCGAGCAGCAGGTTGCGGGCGACGGACATCGGCAGCACCAGGCCCTCGTGCTGGCGGTCGGCGGGCACCACGCCGAGCCCGGCCGCCAGGTAGGCGGCGGGTTCCCGTCCGGTCAGGTCCTGGCCGGCCAGCGTGATAGTGCCCTGGTCGGGTTTCTGCGTCCCGGTGATCAGGGACACGATCTCCTGCTGGCCGTTGCCGTCGACGCCGAGGATGGAGACGATTTCCCCCGGGTGCGCCTCGATGGTGAGCCCGCGCAGCGGGACCGCGTGCAGGGTCTTGGGGGCCATGCCGGCATCCCGGACGGACAGCAGCGGCATTCCCTCCGCGGCGCCGCCGGCCGGGTCCGGCCGGACTTCGCCGACGTCCCGCCCGACCATGAGCCGGCCGAGTTCGGCCACGGATGTCTGCGCCGGGTCGAGGGTGGCGACCAGCTTCCCCCGGCGCAGCACCGAGACGGTGTCGGCCAGCGCGAGCGCCTCCCGGAGCTTGTGGGTGATGAAGATGATCGCGCGCCCGTCCTCGCGCAGCTTGCGCAGGATGGCGAACAGGGACTCGGATTCCTCTTCGGTGAGCACCGCGGTCGGCTCGTCGAAGATCAGCACCTGCGCGCTGCGCATCAGCGTCTTGACGATCTCGACGCGCTGCTGCAGGCCGACCGGCAGGTCCTCGACGACCGCGTCGGGGTCGAGCGCGAGACCGAACTGGTCGGAGACGGTCCGCGCCGCTTCCTGGGACGCCGCCGTGTCCAGGGTGCGGAACCGGGTGCGCGGCTCGAATCCGAGCGCGATGTTCTGCGCGACGGTGAACGCGCCGACGAGGCGGAAGTGCTGGTGCACCATGCCCACGCCCTTGATGATCGCGGCCCGGGGACTGTAGCCGGTCACGTCCTCGCCGTCGACCAGCACCTGGCCTCCGTCGGGCTTGACGGTGCCGGACAGGATTCCCATCAGCGTGCTCTTGCCGGCCCCGTTCTCGCCCACGAGCACGTGGATCTCGCCGCCGCGCACGGTCAGCGAGATACGGTCGTTGGCCTGCAGGGTCCCGTACCGCTTGGACACCGACCGCAGTTCGACCGCGGTCGTCTGGGTGGCGGCGGGGCTGGCCTGCTCTCCCGCCGAGGCAGGGCTCACATCCATGAACGACCTCCGATTCGCCTGCGCATGCCGTTGCCGGCCGGGGACGGCGAGCCGCGGGGAGCTGATCCCCGCGGCCCGCCCCCGGTGCT
>JAWWPV010001116.1:0-6051 GCA_033854775.1 Trebonia sp. | reverse complement strand
CGCACGGCCCCGCTGCCAGGGGCAGCCGACCTGCCCGCGCTGGTAGACCGGTTCCGGGCCGCGGGCGCCGACGTCAGCCTCACCGTCGACGGCGATGCCGGTCGGCTGCCGGCCACCACCGGGCTGGCGGTCTACCGCATCCTGCAGGAGGCACTGACCAACGCGGTCAAGCACGCGTCCGGCTCGTCCACCGCGGTGCACCTCAGGGTCGGCGCTGACACAGTAGGGCTGGCCGTCGATACCGCCGCCGAACCGGGCACCGGCACCGGAGTGGGCGTGATCAGCATGCGTGAGCGGGCCGAAGCACTGGGCGGAAGCTGCCAGGCCGGGCCGGGCGGCCAGGGGTGGCTGGTCCGGGTCACGCTCCCCGGGCACGGCAGCCGGCGGGGAGTGGCGACGACATGATCCGGGTGCTGCTGGTCGACGACCAGGAACTGGTACGAACCGGGCTGCGCGGGATCCTGCGCACCCAGTTCGGCTTCGACATCGTCGGCGAGTGCGCCGACGGCAGCGAGGTAGTGGCGGCGGTCGAGTCGCTGACGCCCGATGTGGTCTTGATGGATGTGCGGATGCCCGCGGTCGGCGGCGTGCAGGCCACCCGGGCGCTGCGCCAGCGCGGCAGCAGCCCGCCCGTCCTGGCCCTCACCACCTTCGACGACGACGAGGTGCTGTCCGGCATGCTGCGGGCCGGCGCGTCAGGCTTCGTCCTGAAGGGCGTGCCCGCCGAGGACCTCCACCGGGCCGTGCGTGAGGTCGCGGGTGGCGGCGCCTGGCTCGACCCGGCGGTGACCGGCCGGGTGCTGGCCACCTACCGGTCGGCGGCGCCGCCCCGGGCCGGGCGGGACGCCGGGCTGGACGCCCTGACCAGCCGCGAACGCGAGGTGCTCGCGCTCATCGGGCAGGGCAAGACGAACGGCGAGATCGCCGCCGCGCTGGTGGTCAGCGAGGGAACGGTCAAGACGCACATCAACCACCTGTTCACCAAGCTGCAGCTGCGCGACCGGGCCTCGGCGGTCGTCTTCGCCTTCGACCACGATCTCGCCACCCCGTCCTCAGGCAGCCGGGACGACTAGGGCGTGTTGCTAAAGGCTCGTCGGTGTGTGTTCGGCGAGTCTGGGTGTCGTGTCGCGTGATGTGATCTCGGACGGGGCGTGGGCGGTGATCGGGCCGCTGCTCCCGCAGCCGAAAGGGACGGGCCGTCCTCCGGTGGACCGGCGCCAGGTGGTGTCGGTAGCGGGAACGCGGCCGCGAAGGCGCCTGTCTCAGGCGGCGGAGCGCTCGCTGAGCGGGCGGCGGCGCAGTTCCGTCTTCTGGATCGCCGGCGGCACGTATGCCTGGTCGAGGGTGCCGATGTCGGTTCCGGGCGGGACGATCTCATCGATCCGGTCGAGGACATCGTCGGAAAGGACGACGCCCACCCCCGCGAGAAGGTCGTCGAGTTGCTCCATGGTGCGGGCACCGAGCAGCGCGCTCGTGACCCCCGGGTGCGAGATCGCGAACGCCATCGCGAGGTGGGGCATCGACAGTCCCGCTTCTTCGGCGAGCGGGATCAACCGCTCCACCGCGTCCAGGCGCCGCTCATCACTGAACGCCGTCAGGAATTTCGCGCGAATGACGTTGTTGTCCTGCCCACGGCGGACCCGGCCGGTGAGCATGCCCTGACCGAGTGGTCCCCAGGCAAGGATGCCCATGCCGTACTGCTGCGCGACCGGAAGGACCGCACGCTCGATGCCGCGGTTGAGCATCGAGTACGGCGGCTGCTCGGTTCGGAACCGCTCCAGGCCGCGCCGCTCGGCCACCCAGTGCGCTTCCACGAGGTTCGATGCTGGCATCGCCGAGGTTCCGAATGCGCGGATCTTGCCGCTGCGGACGAGGTCTGTCAGCGCGGAGAGCGTCTCCTCGATGTCCGTGTCCGGGTCGGGGCGGTGGATCTGGTACACGTCGATGTGGCCGGTCTGGAGGCGGCGCAGCGAGTTCTCGACCGCCGTCATGATCCACCGCCGGGAGGCGCCCTGCTGGTTCGGGTCGGTTCCCATCGGGCGGCTGACCTTCGTCGTGAGGACCACGCTGTCGCGGCGGTCCTTAAGTGCCCGGCCGACAACCTCCTCCGAGTCTCCGTACGCGTCAGCGGTGTCGACGAGGTTGATGCCTGCGTCGAGCGCCTTGCGGATGATCCGGATCGAGTCCTCGGGGTCGGGGTTGCCGACCTGAGTGGCGAACATGAGCGCGCCGAGCGCGTAGGGGCTGACCTTGATGCCTGTTCGGCCAAGGTTTCGGTACTGCATGAGGGTTCTCCAGACGTGAGCGAGACGTGTGCAGACGCCTCCGTCGACGTACACTGCCACCAAGCGGAACCTCTTTCCGGAACTATACGGAATCGCTTTCCGGTTAGCAACAGGAGGACCATGGCACCCGAGTCGGTCAGGACGACGGCTCCGTCGGCGGGGCGCAGTACCGACCCGTCCCGGCGTCAGCGCTCTGACGCAAAGCGGAATGTCGTCGCACTGGTGGCGGCCGCAAAGACCGTGTTCGCGGGCAGCGGTGTGGACGCGCCCGCGAAGGAGATCACGGATCTTGCGGGAGTGGGCGTTGGAACGCTCTACCGGCATTTCCCTCGCCGGTCCGACCTCATCGTCGCCGTGCTGCAACACGAGATCGACGAGTGCGTCGACGCTGCGGAAGAGCTCGGGACCACGCTCAGTCCGTGGGAAGCGCTGATGGGCTGGATCGAGCGCTTCACGGACTTCGTCGGCACCAAACGCGGGCTCGCCTCGGCGCTGCACTCCGGTGACCCGGCCTACGATGACCTCCCGCAGCACCTCATGGGCCGGCTCGAACCGGCGCTCCAAACGCTCCTCGCCCGAGCGGTAGACGGCGGGTACGCGCGCGACGACGTCACGGCCCGGGAAGTCCTCATGACCATCGCCCTCATTTGCCAGCCGGTCCACGGCGAGCAACCGAGCTTCAATCAGCGCATGACACAAGTGTTCATGGAGGGACTTAGTAGGCGCGGCCGAAGATGAGGCGCTTGCCGTAGGCGGACGGGTGACCGCACCGGATGCAGGTCCCCTGCTCCGGCTCGCCGTCGGCAGGGATGACGCGCGGCGTGGCGGAAGTGGCGGCCTTGATGTCGTCCTCGCACCCGGGCTGGCTGCAGTGGAATGCCCGGGCCCAGCCGGTCGCGACCGCCGCCACGAACTCGTCCCAGGTGTCCACCGTGACGGTCCGCTGATCGCGGAATTCGGTCGCCCGCCGCAGCAGCAGGTCCTGGAAGGCGGTCAGCTCCAAGCTGAGCCGGGCCGGGGCGGAGTCCAGCGAGACCGGCGTCTTCTCGCTGCCGAGCCGGGTGGCCATCAGCGCCGTGCCCGCCGCCAGGTCCCGCGGCCCGAGCTCCAGCCGGATCGGGACGCCGCGCATCTCCCAGTCGTTGAACTTGAACCCGGGGGAGAGCTGCGGCCGGTCGTCCACGTGCGCGCGGATGCCGGCGTCACGCAGCCGGGCCGCCAGCTCCCGGGCGGGCGGCAGTACCTGGCCGGTCTGCTCGCCGCGGCCGATCGGAACGATCACCACCTGATAGGGGGCGAGCAGCGGCGGCAGGATGAGGCCCTTGTCGTCCCCGTGTGTCATGATCACTCCGCCGATCATGCGGGCGCTCATGCCCCACGAGGTGGTGTGGCACAGCTCCAGCTCGCCGTTCTCCGCGGCGTACTGGATGGTGAAGGCCTTGGCGAAGTTCGTGCCCATGTAGTGCGACGTGCCGGACTGCAGCGCTCGCCCGTCGCGCATCATCGCCTCGACCGTGTAGGTCCGCCTGGCGCCGGGGAACCGCTCGCCTGCCGTCTTCTCGCCCGCGATCACCGGCATGGCGGCCACCTCCCTGGACACCCGCTCGTAGAGGTCGAGCGCGAGCAGGGTCTCCCGCATGGCGTCCGCCTCATCGACGTGCGCGGTGTGACCCTCCTGCCACAGGAACTCGGTGGTGCGCAGGAACATCCGCGGCCGCATCTCCCAGCGGACCACGTTCGCCCACTGGTTGAGCAGCAACGGCAGATCCCGGTGCGAGCCGATCCACTTGGCCATCATCTCGCCGATGATCGTCTCCGAGGTCGGCCGGATGATCAGCGGCTCCTCGAGCTCCTTGCCGCCGGCGTGGGTGACGACCGCCAGCTCCGGCGCGAAACCCTCGACGTGCTCGGCCTCGCGCTGCAGGTAGCTCTCCGGGATCAGCAGCGGGAAGTAGGCGTTGACGTGACCGGTCTCCTTGATCCGCCGGTCGATGTCGGCCTGCAACAGCTCCCACATCCGGTATCCGTAGGGGCGGATCACCATCGTGCCCCGGACCGGGCCGCGGTCCACCAGCTCGGCCTTGAAGACGACCTCGTTGTACCAGGCGGAGAAGTCCTCGCTCTGCGGAGTTACTCCGCGTTCATCGTGCGCCACACCCAGAGGGTAGGGGATCACGCCTGCCAGCACGCCCTCCCGGGCGCGCAGCATCACCGAGACAGCCAGCCCGCCGCCGGACGAGTCGCCGGCCACGGCCACGCGCCGGGCGTCGATTCCCTGACCGAGGAGCCACCGCTTCTGACTGCTTGCTGGCCATCGGCTCAGGCCGCGTCCTCGGGGCAGCCGTGGTAGGCCTCGATGAGCCACCGGCCCGCATTCCTGGACAGGACCCACGTGGCGCGCTCCCGCCGCGACGCGGACGCCCCGGCCTCAGCGGGGAAGACCGTGGTGCTATCGGTGATGGCGATGGCCGTGCCGTCCCCGAGATGCCGGATGCTCCGCACCTGGTGGATGCGCCGTGAGCCCTTCAGCGGTCCCGCGAAGGCGGCCGCCATGCTGGTGCGGATCGCATCCTTGCCCGGCAGGTAGAACCCGGGCAGGATCGCCGTCGCGTCGTCGGCGTACCACGCCACGAACGCATCGGTGTCGCCGTCCTCCCACGCGCTTGACACCTCGTGGAACAGGGCGCGGATGGCAGTGTCCGGCCCGGCCAGGACCTCGGACGTGTCGTTGCTGGTCATGATTTCTCCCGTCGTGAGCCTTCGGCAATAAAGACCCGCCCCGCCCGGGAAAAGAATCGCGGGCCGCGCGACCCCGCCGTTCCTCAGCCTTTGCGGGCCACCCGGCCAGGCTCGCGAACCGCCGGGGTCGCCGGGAACGTTCGGGAGTCGGGGCACCACGACGGCACGTCCACCAGCCCCGGGTCCGCTCCGTTCTGCCCCCGCCTGAAGCGCCCGGACCGCTCATCTGCTAGCCGAGCATGCGCTAGCCGAGCACGCGCTGGCGGAGGTAGCGGAGGGCGTGGGTGCTCAGCCGGGAGACGTGCATCTGGGAGATGCCGAGCTGCTGGCCAATTTGTGCCTGCGTCATGTCGTCGTGGAAACGCATCCGCAGGATCCTCTGCTCACGCGGGGCCAGCTCGCCCCAGTGCGTGGCGACGGACTGCATGCCGAGCATGTGTTCCACCGCGTGGTCCTCGACGGCGAGGACGTCCGCGAGGGTGGCCATCCCGGAAGGGCCGGGCAGCGGCGCGTCCAGCGACGATGGCCGGAAGGCTAGTTCTGCCCGCTGTGAGTCCCGCAGATCGTCACCGCTGACTCCCAGGTGGCGGGCCATCTCGGAGTGGGTCGGCGCCCGGCCAAGGTCCTGGGTCAGCTGGCTGGCCCCCTTACGGGCTTCCAGGACCAGTTCTTGTGCGGAGCGGTTGACGTGGACCGGCCAGCACTTGTCCCGGAAGTACCGCTTGATCTCGCCGCTGATGCACGCCTGCGCGTAGGCGGCCAGGTTGCCGCCGACCGCCGGATCGAAGCGGCTGATCGCCTTCATCAGGCCGATATACCCGACCTGCATCAGGTCCTCGGCTGGCTCAGGGCCGCCCCGGTACCGCTGCACGCACGAGAACACCAGCCGGCGGTGACGGGCTACCAGCAGCTCACATGCCCTGGCCCGCGACTGGCTCGTCCTCTCCGGCGAGCCGACGATGCTCAGCAGTTCCTGGTCGTCCAGCCTGCCCAGCGTTTCCCGGAGCACCTCGCCTGCCAGGGCAGG
>JAWWPV010001115.1:0-7620 GCA_033854775.1 Trebonia sp. | reverse complement strand
TGCTAGATTACTGCGGGTCAAAAGTGGCGATATCCGCCCCCGATGACCCGCGATCACGGAAACAGCCGGCCCGCAGCACCGGGGAAACCGGGCATAACGGGGTGAACCGGCCGGCCTTCCCGGGCCGCCGCCCGGATGACCCGCGATCACAGCGGTCAACGGCACCCGAGAACCCGCCAGAAGAACAGACAAGACGCGAAACTGAACGAAGAGCTGGACGAGGTCAGTGCGTGGTGACCTGTTCCGGCTGCGCTCCGACGAGGACGCTGCCGGGCACGAGCAGCGCGGCCCCCGATACGCGGTTGCGATCCACAGTGACGGGATCCTGCTCTCGACGCTGATCGTCGCCCCGACTTCCACCAGCGCGCAGGCTGCCATCTTCCGGCCCGAGATCGAGATGGACGGAGCCCGGACTCGCGTGCTCGTCGATCAGATGCGCGCGGTCGACGCCAGTCGGCTGGGCGACTTCGCCGGGCGCCTTGACGCCGCAGAGACAGGAGAGGTCGACCGGGCCGTCCGGCTCATCCTCGGCGTTCTCTGAAACGGGTCTGGACCGCGCGCTATCCGACCTGGGCGGTCCGGCCGGCCCAGAAGGGCGCCCGCAGCTGGCGCTTGAGCACCTTGCCCGATCCGGTACGCGGCAGTTCGCCGGTGAAATCCACCGACCGTGGCACCTTGTAACCGGCCAGGTTCTCACGCGCGAATGCCGTGACCTCCGCGGCGGTCAGCGACGAACCCGGCGACCGCACGACCGTCGCGTGCACGACCTCGCCCCATTCTTCCGACGGGATCCCGAACACGGCGACATCGAAGATCTCGGGATGCCGCTCAAGCGCCGCCGCGATCTCGGCGGGATAGATGTTCATACCGCCGGAGATGATCATGTCGGTCTTGCGGTCACAGATGTACAGGTAGCCCTCGTCGTCCCAGTACGCGATGTCGCCGACCGTATGGAAGTCGCCGCGGCTGTTCGACTCATAGCTGGCGTCGTTCTTGTAATAGGCGTCGAAAGTGGTCGCGGACCGCACGAAAACCTCGCCCCCGTGGTCCGGACCGGTACCGGTGACCTCGTTGCCGTCGTCGTCGAGCAGCTGGATTTCGATGCCGGGAGCCGGCTTGCCACAAGATCCCGGCTTGCGGATCTGGTCTTCCGGCATCAGCACCGTGTCCACGCCGAGCTCGGTCGACCCGTAAATCTCGAATAGCGACCGAGCGGGGAAGTCCGCCAGGTACTTCTGCTTGAGCGCGTAGCTCCACGGTGCCGCGTTGGCAATCATGACGCGCATGGAGGAGCGGTCGTAGCGGTCCTTGACCTCCCTCGGCAGCGCACAGATCAACCGAACTGTCGCGGGCGCGGCGAATGTCGAGCTCGCCTTGTACTTGTCCACGAGCCGCAGCCAGTCCTCGGCGTCAAACTTGCGCTGCACGATGATCGTCTGGCCGTAGAGCAGTCCAGCGCCCATGAACGCGCTAGGGCCGCTGTGGTACAGCGGGCCGGAGGTGATGTGGACGTCGTCGGGCCGGAAGCCGAACTGATTCAGCAGGGCACCGAGGACGGCTGGATCTTGAGGACGGGTCCGGAAGGCGCCCTTCGGCTTGCCGGTCGTGCCAGAGGTGTAGATCATCGAACCGCCCCCGCCTCCGCTCCCGACCCCGGCGGGCGCACTGGCCGGCGCGGCCGCGATGTCGGCGTCGGTCAGCATCGCGAGAGGCGCCGGGCCGCCGACCGCGATGATATGACGCACCTTCGCCAGCTGGCCGCGGAGCGCGGCGAACATCGCCACGTGCTCGTAGTCCACGTAGACGACCTCGGCGTCGCTGTGGTTGATGACGTAGCACGCCTCTTCCGGCGTCAGCCGGTAGTTCAGCGGCACGGCGACCGCGCCGATCTTCCGCGTGGCGTTCATGACCGCCACGACCTGGAGCGAGTTCGGCCCGCACCACAGGACCTTCGTGCCAGGCCCGGCCCCCAGGGAGAGCAGCAGGTTCGCGACCCGGTTGGCCTGCGCCTCAAGCTCGGCGTATGTCCACGTGATGACGGTACCGTCCGGCCTGTCGTCAATCACGCCCGGCTTGTCCGGCTGGCTCTCGGCATAGACAGAAAGAATGTCGTCCGGCATCGGCCCCGTCCCTTCAGGTCTACCCCGGCAACAGTCATCACCGACGCCTTCCGCGAGAACCTGTTCCCACTTCATCATGGCGCATGGGCCGGTGACTAGTCTGCGGCCGCAGGCATAGCGGGCATCCTCCTGGCCGACCCCGATGACATCGGTCACGCGGCTGAGTACCCCGAACTCGTTCGGGAAAATTCAAAATCTTTCTACCGAACGGATGCGTGGTTTTACGGAAGGGTGGGCCCGCCTACCTCGGTCCAGGGCCGCGCCGAGTGTTCGGCGACGTCGATGAGCCTTTCCAGTCGCGGCAGCGCGACAGAGGTAAGGAATTCCTGGCGCTGCTGGCCGACGAGGCTGACGACTTCGCGCCAGACCGAGCGGCCGGCGATGAAACCGGAGGCTCCGCCGTCCTCGGTTGCGATCTTGATGATGTCCGTGAACTGATCGAAGGGGACGCCGGCTGACAGAACGGCCCACGGCCGGTCGAGGATCGTGGCGAGCCGCCGGCAGCCCTCCGGCGAGCCGGGGTACTCGAGCTTAAGCAGGTCGATGTCCAGGTCGTTGAGGGCCCGGGCCGCCTCGATGATCGCGTTCTCGCGGGCCTGGCCGCTAAGGTCTTCCCCGGGGATTTCGTAAATGAGGTTTTCGATTACCACGGGGACGCCTACGGCGCGACAGTCGCGAATGATCTCCTCGCAGACGGCCAGCGCCTCGGCGACCAGATCCGGCTCGCCTGGGGCCGGGGCAGGGCGGTCGGCGCGCAGTTGGATGAAGAACTTGTAGGCATCGCCGCCCTGGTCGAGGAGCCACTGAGCATTCAGAGCAGGGTCGCGGTGGGTACGAGGCTCACCATTGAAACTGCGCCGCTCGGACGGCTCGGCGGCGATGAGAAGCCCGCAGTTCTGGGCGAGCGCGTTTGCTCGCGTGATGGCGGGGACGCCGTAGGTCGGATCGGACAGCAGGCCCGTGGCGGCCGGCGTTAGGACGCGTGCGACGTCGGCCTTCGCGGTTCGCAGGTCATCGTCGCTCGCCTGGAGGCCAACGGCCGTGAACATCCGGCGCAGGGTGTTGCGCTGGTCCATGGCGATGATGGAGAACAGATGGCTGTCCGTTGCGATGTCGTCGAGCGTTCCCGTTCGGACTTTCGCTGCGTGTGTCATTTCATTCCTTCAGAGAGGGTGTCCTGCGCGGACTCGGATCGACCGTCGATTGCCGTCGATTCTCGGATGAAGTCGGCAAGTGGCAAGCCTTCGCCGGCGATGGCGAACGAGGCGAGCAGGGCGGCCCCTGTGACGCCCGGCTGCACCACAGACGAGAAGCTCACAGCCTTGATAGCGTCCGCCTTGGCCGCGCGCACGCTGGCCATCCGCGTCCATCCCCCGGCGGCCACGGCCCGCCGGTGCGGGCCGACGACCTTCTCGATGTCATTGAGCAAGAGCCGGGCCTGGTCCGCCGTGTAGCGTACGGCGGCCATCCAGACCGAGGCGGGCGTGGCGCCGTCCTGGATACGAAGGACGACGTCGTCTTGGGCTCGCCCGTCGCCTGTTACCGACAGGCCAGCGGGCAGGTCGCCGACGCTCAGGCTGGCGCGGTCAAGCGCAGCCCGGGCATCCTCGGACCCGGCGCCCAGGGCGGCCAGCACGCGGCGCAGCAGCAGTCCGCCGCTGACCCCGGCCAGGAGCAGGCTCGTGTCGGGCAGCACGTGCCGCCCGATCGACCAGCCCGCGCTCACGACTGCCTGGCGCTGGGTCTCCGCCAACGTCCCGGGGAGGCAGCGAGCCAGCACGTCCGCGGTGCCTGACGAGTTGAACAACTCGTCCTTTTCGATCACGCCGACGCCAACGGCCGCCACCGGATGGTCGTGCCCCGCCACCGTCAGTACGGCGCCTGCGGCACGGGAATCGACGCCGTCGTGCCTTAGGTACCCGGCGGGAAAGCCCGCGGGCCGTTCGTCCGGAAGAATCCGGGCCGATAGCCCTGCCACCGCGGCGGCAGCGGGCCACAGCTCGCCTGTGCCTTGATCGATGAGACCGGTCCGGGAAGCCAGTGACGGCTCGCGAACCAGATCGCCGCCGAGGCCGAAGACGATCCATTCAGGCACGCTTAGCCATGTCGACGCGGGGCCTGCCGGGCATCCGCTGGCGCGTAGCCAAAGCAGCTTGGCGATGCTGGCCTGACTCGACCACGGAAGACCCGTGGTGCGCTCGAACACGGCGGCAAATCCAGGGGCTTCCTGGCCTGCCTGCTCGATCTCGCGGCCGCCCCGGTGATCGAACCAGGCGATCACCGGCGCGGCCGGGCGGCCGGCCCCGCTGAGCAGGACGCCGCTCTCGGCCATGCCGGCCACGCCGAGCCCGCGTACGCGGACTGGTCCCCACACCGATTCAGCCGCGCGGACCGCTCGCCCGATCAGTTCGACGGCCATGTCGAGGAGGAGGTACGGATCGATCTCGGTCTGGCCGCGGCTGCCGGTGTGCCACGGAGTGGGCTGCTCCACGTAAGGGGCGCCGCGCCGGGACACCGACCGGGCCACGGCCTTGGCCGAGGTCGTGCCGATGTCGATGCCGATGACGACATCCGCGGCGAACGTCATGGGCGTAGCTCCCCGGACCCGCGTTCGATGATCCTGGCCGGTACCTGGATGCGCTCGACGGGAAGCGCGGGCTGGCCAAGGCGCGCCAGGAGCCGCGCGGCGGCCGCGCGCCCGATCTCGTGACCGGGATGGTTCACGACGGTGACGGCCGGACGCAGGGCATCGGCCATGGGGAAGTCGCCGAACGCGACGAGGGCGATGTCCGTACGCCGGGCGGAGTGCAGGGTCGGTACCACGCCAAGCGACGCCCGTGTGGTGGCGCTCAGGATGGCGGTCGGCGGACGGTCGCAGCTGACCATGGCGGACACCGCTCGCGCGGCTGCCTGGCTGGTCGCGCCATCGCAGTTGACCAGGCGCTCGTCGGCCTCGACGCGGGCGTGAGCCAGGGCGTCGCGGTAGCCGCGCAGCCGGGCGGCTGATGTCGGGATGGCGGGCGTGTCGCCTACGTAGGCGATGCGCTTGTGGCCGTGACTGATGAGATGAGTCGTGGCATCGAATGCGGCCCGGTGGTCGTCAATCTCGACGAGATCCGCGGAAAGGCCGGGCGCCGGCCGGTCGACGAGCACGACGGGCACGCGCCCCGTGTCGAGCCAGGAGTGGTCATCGCCGGTCGGGCAGAGCAGGAGCCCGGAGATCCGCCGCTGCATCATGCGCCCGATGACGTCGCGTTCCCAGTCATGATCACGCCGGGTGCTCGTGACCAGCACGGACCGGCCATGACGGGACATCTCCAGTTCTACCGCGTCAATGACCTCGGCGAAGAACGGATCGGAGATGGACTCCACGACGAACCCGATCGCGGTGTCCGTTCCCGCGCGCAGCGACCGGGCCATCTCGTCTGGCCGGAAGCGCATGTCGAGCATTGCCTCCCTGACGCGCTGGCGGGTTACCGGGGCAACCCGCGGGTCGTCGTTGAGCACGCGCGAGGCGGTCCGCAGGCTCACCCCGGCCGCGTTCGCGACATCGAGCAGCCTGACGGTTCCGTTCACGAGGCGGCCCGCCTGGAGTCCTGGGTTCCTAGTGGCTGAGGCATCACTATCTCCATCTTTGCCATCGATGGCACACCTTGATTCTGCCTTACTGTGCCATCGATGGCAAGGCTTAGTGTGCGAGATGGTCGAGCAGCGATCTGACTAGCGTGTCGGTCGGCTGGGAGGCGTTGAGGGCCAGGTGGGGAATGGCCGGCGGCTCGAGGTCAAGGCCCGTCAGGTAGGACGCGGGGTCACGGATCTTATTCTCATCGCGGGCAAGGCCACGCTGCGTCAGGCGGCGGATCAGCTCGGCGGGCGGCAAGTGCAGCCAGACCATCGTGGCTTCGGCCGGGATCCGCCGCGTGGTGGCGGCCCACGCGGAGGGGCGGGCTCGTTCGGCGCTGAAGGGGGCGACGAGGACGACGGGACGGCCCGCCATTAGGTTGGCCTCGGCCAGGGCGAGCAGCGTTTCGTAGCGCGCGTCACGTGTCAGGCCGGCCAGCACCGGGTCGTCCAGGTCGTGCACGCCGGCCAGCTCGGACACCACCCGGGTCAGCGGGGCTGTGGCGGTGTCGAGGTCGAGCACCGCGGCGTCCAGGTGGGGGGCCAGGGCCATGGCCAGCGTGCTCTTTCCCGTGGCCGGGGGGCCGCCGATCAGGACGGCGGCGAGCCCGGTCCTCCCCTCCCTGATCATGTCCGCGGACGCAGCTCGCCTGATCCTCTCGGGATCAGGCGAACCGGGAGAACGGTGCGGCGGCGCGGCTCGGTGTTGGGATCCTCGATGCGCTGGAGGAGCCGTTCGACGGCGATATGACCGAGCCTGGCCGGGTCCTGATCCACAACCGTGACCGCGGGGGCGAGGGCAGCCGCCATGGGAAAGTCACCGAACCCGACCAGGGCGATATCGGTGCGTTCCGCCCGCTGCAGGGCCTGAACGAGCGCCATGGTGCAGGGAATGTTCGAAGAGAAGACGGCTGTGGGTGCGTTCGGCGCCGCCAGCCGCTTCACTAGCTCGGCGGCGGCTTCGTCGGCCGACTCGGCGGGCATGCAGATGAGATCGGGGCTGTTGTCCAGGCCGTTCTCGGCCAAGGCCGACCGGTAGCCCGACAGCCGGCGCCGTGTCGTCGTCACCGGGGTAGAGACACCGAGGAAGGCCACGCGCCGGTGGCCGTGACTGACGAGATGGGTGACTGCCTCGCGCGCGCCGCCCAGGTCGTCCTCGATCACGTACACGCCGGAGAGCCCCTTCGGAGCCCGGTCGACGAACACCATGGGCGTCCGCTCCTGCCACGGAGCCAGGTATGACTGGTCGGCGCTCACGCAGGCCACGATCAGGCCGCTGATCTGCCGCCGCAGGAGCGCCTCCAGTGCCGAGCGCTCGCGTTCGGCTGCCATGCCCCCACGGCCCCCGTGGAACAGGCCGCTGATCACGACCGCCATTCCGCGCCCGACCAGATCGACCTCGATGCTGCCGGTCATCGCCGCGAAGAACGGATCGGCGATGTCGGGAACGGCCAGGCCCACCGCGGCGTCCGCGCCGGCCCGGAAGCTCCGGGCCAGCAGGTTGGGAACGTAGTTCAGTTTCTGCATCGCCCAGCGAACCCGCTCGCGGGTCTCGTCGGTGACGTGGGGATCGTCGTTGAAGACCCGGGACACGGTTTTCGCGCTGACGCCGGCGACGCGAGCGACGTCGCGCATGGTGGTCATCGAGGAACGCCTCCAGACTGGGCGCCTGCTCTGGCGACCGGGGGGAGCTTGTCCGGCAGTTTCGAGCGACGCCGCTCCGATGGCGAGGGGTCCCCCGGCTGGCACGCCGGGGGACCAATCGCTGCGGATATTACCAGCGTCGTGGGTCAGCAGGACGTCTTGTAAATCGCTGCCTGGCTGGCCGCCGAGTTCAAGTTGGCGTTGGTGATGATGGTGAACTTGGTGCCGATCTTCG
>JAWWPV010001114.1:0-4077 GCA_033854775.1 Trebonia sp. | reverse complement strand
GCCAGCCGGTCATGCGCTCACTGATGGCCTATGACCACTGACCCCTTGGAATAGACCATCTAGGCAGCCCCGCCGTGCGGGGGGATCGGCGGATCGCTCCCCCGCGGCGTCCCTCGCAGCCGCGCTGGCGTCCGGCGCCGTCCTCGTAGCCGCGGGTGCGCCAGAGCCGCGGACTGCGGACGGGAGTCACCACGCCCCCGTTCGGATGATCCTTGATTTTCTTTCCGGACGGGCCGACGGCGGCGCGCAGCCGAATGCACTGTGCGATCAGCATGCACAGCGCTGCCTCTGCAGTCCCGCAGATGATCGCTCAGCGAGGTTTTTCCTGATCAATGGCCTGGTAAGTAGTGGGTGGACCTCTGTTTTGGGGGGACCCCATGGCCCACCAAGCTGATCCTTCTAACGCGAGCCCGATGCGGGGACGGGCAGCGGAGCGCGACGCGGTTTTCAGGCTGCTCGCAAGCACCGCGGAAGGCCGGGGCATGATCCTGCTCGTGGAGGGCGACCCGGGTACGGGGAAGTCGCTGCTGCTCGCCGCTGCGGCCCGGGAAGCTCAGGAGCGGGGATTTCCCGTCGTCGCCGCGGTCGCCGACGAGCTGAGCCAGGCCACGCCGCTGGCACCACTGCTCAACGCGGTCCACGCCGCGGTAACCGGGGTCCCCGCCGCCGACATGGTGTTCACCAGGCTGGAGGAGCTGGCCGCCGCGGGGCCCATCCTGGTGACCGCGGACGACATCCAGTGGGCCGATCAGGGGACCCTTGACGCGCTCCGGTTCTTGCCGCAGCTGCTGGCCGCTTACCCGCTGTCCTGGATCCTCGCCAAGGCCGGGTCGCGGCACCCCGGCACCGCCGGGCTGCTCTTCGACCTGCTCGAAGACGACGGAGCAACACGGATCACCCTTGGGCCGCTCGACGCGGAGGCCCAGGTCGCCCTGATCGGCGACGTGCTCAGCGCCATCCCCGACGCGGCGCTCGTCGAACTCGCGGCCAGCGCCGCGGGAAACCCCCTCATACTCGCCGAGGCCTTCCGCGGGCTGCTCGACGAGGACGCCATCACCGTGGCCGCCGGGCGGGCCAGCCTGACGTCCACTCAGGTTTCCCACCGGATCCAGATACTGGCCAATGACAGGCTCAAGGGACTGTCCGCGCACACCCGCCAGTTCACCGAGACGGCATCCGTCCTGGGCAACTCCTTCCGGCTCGAGGACGTCGCGGAGATACTGAGCCAGTCGCCGGGCGCCTTGCTGGGCGTGCTCGATGAGGCAGTTTCCGCGCACCTCCTCGTGGCGACACCAGACGGGCTGGCGTTCCAGCACGGGTTCGTCCGGCAAGCGGTAGCGCAACTGCTGCCGAAACCCATCGAGCAGGCCCTGCACTGGCAGTTCGGGCACATGCTCCTCGAGCGGGGCGGTTCGGCGGTTCCCGCGGCGCGGCACCTGCTCGACGGGGCCCGTCCTGGTGACCCTGTCGCCCTGGCCGGGCTCGATCGTGCCGTGGCGGAGCTGCTGCCTTTCGATCCCAGGGCCGCGGCTGACCTGGCGACCGGAGCGCTTTTGCTTACCCCGGCGTCCGACCCGGGACGGTCCGCCCGCACGGTGACCACGGTCAGGGCGCTCACGGCGGCTGGCCAGTGGGACGCGGCGGAGACCCTGGTCCGCTCGGCGCTCGCCGTGCCCCTGCCGGCGCCCGACAGCGCGGCGCTGCGGTGCGCGCTGTCGTCGCTGCTCGCCCTCACCGGGCGGGCGACGGAGGCGATGATCGAGGCCCAGGCCGTCCTCGCCAACTTCGACACCACACCGGGCCTGCGCGACGACGCGACCATCGCCCTGCTGTGGGCATGGCTGGGGCTGCGCGGCAACAGGCAGGTCGATCAGCTGGCCAGGACCATCCTGGCCGAGCCAGGCGGCAAACGCGGTGAGGTCGTGGTCGCCGCGATGGTCGCGCTCGCGATGGTCACGTGGGACACGGGCAGGCCCGCGGAGGCGCTGGACCTAGTCGCCCAGGCCGCCAGGAAGGTGGCGGAAGGGCCGTACGAGACCACATATTTCAGCCCTCATCTGCTCCTCGCCACTGGGCTGATCGCTGTCGGACGGGCCGACGAAGCCGCGGCGATCGTGGATGCCGTGGAATCGCTCAAGGTACCGACGGTGAGCCCGTGGCCGGAGGGAATTGCCGAGGCCCTGGGCGCCCGGATCGCCCTGGCGGCGGGCCGGCTCGACGACGCGGCGGCGCTCGCCCATTCGGCCTCGGGGCCGACGGGTCTCCACGGACCGGTCGAGCGCGACGCGCTCACGCTGCAGGTCCTCGCTACCGTCGCCCTGCGCCAGGGGGATCTGCGCGCGGCCGACGACTACGCGGAGCGGCTGTCGGGTAACGACCGCTCCCACGGATCGGCCTACGGGGAGAGCGCGGCACGCCTGGTGACAGCCCAGGTTCTCGAGGCCCGCCACGGCCCGCGGGCCGCACTGGACATGCTGGCAGGCGTGCTGGGCGAACTGAAGGAGCACCGGTCTGTCCTGCTGGCGGATCCGGGCAACGCGCCCTGGCTAGTCCGCGCCGCCCTCACCGCGGAAGACCGCGGGCAGGCAGCGAACATCGCCTCCGTCATCAGCGAAACGTCGCGGGCCAACCCCACGCTCGCGGCCATCCGCGCGTCGGCGAACTACGCCGAAGGGCTGCTGGCCGGCGACATTTCCCGGCTGGAACACGCGGCCGCCCAGCTGCCCGACCCGTGGACCCGCTCATCCGCGACCGAAGACCTTGGCGTCCTGCTCGCCCTGGCAGGCAAGAAGGACGAAGCCGCCCGGGCATTTGACGAGGCGCTGCGCGAGTACGCGACGATAGGGGCAGGTAGAGACGTAGCACGCACCCGCCAACGACTGCGCGAGCTGGGGGTGCGGCACCGGCACTGGGGAACTGAGAAACGGCCCGCGGCGGGCTGGAAAAGCCTCACCGACACCGAGCTGGCCACAGCCCGCCTCGTCGCCCAGGGACTGAGAAACCAGCAGATAGCCAGCCAGCTGTTCATCAGCGCGCACACGGTCGCGTTCCACCTGCGCCAGGTGTTCCGCAAGCTCGACATCAGCTCACGCGTCGAACTGACACGCATCGCGCTGGAGCACGCCGAGGCAGGGGAGGAGGACGTCTCGTGACTTCTGACCGCGAGCCTCGCCCGCCGTGCGCACGCATCGGGACCCGCGGACTGCGGACGGGAGTCACCGCGGCCCCGTTCGGATGATCCTTGATTTTTCTTCCGGATGATCGCCGGGGGACCCATGCTGCACATCCGACTGAGCCGGACCGCCGCGGACCCTGTGGGGTTCCAAAACTTAGCCACTAGTGCTCGTCGCGAGCACCGTGTGCACAGCGGCCGGGGCACCACCTGCTGTCATCGTCTGTTTCGTTCCGCCGCCGGTCCCGTTCTCACTCACACCAGGCAGACGCGTCGGAAACGCCGGACGTGAGACCGCAGGCCCGCCTGGCCATTCGCGGCACCGGCCCATCGCAGCGGCCAGTTCGAAAAACAGTTGAGGGGCACCTCACGTTCGCCGCGCTGCGAGCGTCTGCGGGTTGCGGGACAGCACGAGCCGGATGCAGGCGCCTGCTTCCCCGCGACGTCGAACAAAGGAGAAAAGCCATGCCTGCTCCCGCTTACTACCGCGGCCGCCCGGCCCGCTTCTGGATCGCGATCATGTCAGGCCCCGCTCCGGCAGCGGCAGCGAATCAGGCCGCCGCCACGTCCCCGGCCAGCCAGCGTCCCGCCGCGGCGGCCGCCCGGCGAAGGACGCCCGGGGAAACCACTTCCCCGGTGTCCACGGCTGCGGGCGCCAGCGCCTGGGAGGCCTGGGCAGGTACCTGGTTCACCCCGCACCGCCAGCCCCATCGGCTTTCGGCAGCACGATGACCGGCCAGCTGCCAGGATCCCTGATCCGGGCCTTTTACGCCGGGGCCGGGGAAACCTCAGCTACGCGCCGAAGTCCCGTCCATAACAGGCGCATCCCAATCGATCTGATAGCGCTGCTCCCGCCCCATGACCTTCTCGAAGTTCATCACCTTGAAGAAGATCGGCATCAGCGC
>JAWWPV010001113.1:0-9842 GCA_033854775.1 Trebonia sp. | reverse complement strand
ATCAACGGCTATCTCGCCGGCTTGCGCAAGTCGCGTGAGTTTGTCGCCAACTACCGGGATTACTTCACCCGCGCGCGCGAAGCCGTGATGTCGTAGATCCACGAGAACGCGGCGGCGGCGGCGGCGCTGGCGGTGCGGCCCAAGGGTTCGGCGGTGGCGGCGGCGGGGGAGGCGGCGCTGGCGAGTCCGCGACGGCACCGCCAGTAACAGGCACGACGATCACGACGGCGTCGAGAATAGCGAACGGCGAGGTGACCCTGACCTGGCTGAGCAGCATCTCCGTGCACTGCGCCCCCCTGTCGGGGGTGGCAGTGAACAATGCCCCGGTGCCGCTGAAGCTGGACTGCACGCCGCCGATCACTCTCCCGAGGTACATGATTGACACCCGCCCGCAGCACGGCACCGTCAGCTTCGATCCCCTGGGACAGCTGGGAGCGGTGACCTATACGCCGCGGCGAGGCTTTAGTGGCATCGACAGCTTCACCTATAGCGCGACCAACGTGCTAGGGCAGACCAGCACGCCGGCCACGGTCACGCTGCTGGTCGCAGACGGCGGCGTCATTATTTCCGACGCCACCAGTCACCTGGTCATGGACGGCGGCGGCCTTGACGCGCCTGGTTCACTCGTGACCGGATCTATGTTGAGCGCCAGCATCAGCCCGCGGTGGGATCTGATACCCCACGCCAACGGCAGATTCCTCCTGGTCAATACAGCTTCAAAACTGTGCGCGACCCCCGCCGGACCCGTCGGCATACCAGGGACACCGCTCCTGCAGCAGGCCTGCAACGGCGCAGTGACGCAGCAGTTCACTGCTTCTCTGGCGACCGGCGGCGTCGAGATCCTCGACTCCACCGGGTTCCCGCTGGTATTCGGCTCCAGTACGCCAGGCACTCCGCTCACAATCGGCATGCGTGACAACCCGACTAGCTGGCAGCTGAACTGACAATTCGACACATGGTTAGCCGTGCGGCAGGAGATGGCAGTGAATATTCCGGGCAGAATAGTGCATCGTCCGCTACGAATCGTGGTGGCAGCTACAGCGGTCGCGGCCGGCCTGGTGACGGCTGTGGGTTCGCCGGCCTGGGCGGCGGGAACGGGTTTCACCTACACACAGACCGCGAACGTCAGCGTGGGCGGCTTCCCGGCCGGGGTGGGGGTCGATTCAGGCACGCACACCTCCTACAGCGCAAACGGCAAGGACAACACTGTTTCTGTGGTCGACGACACGACCAACACGTTGACCGCGACAATCGGTGTAGGGGCCCATCCGCTTGCGGTAGCCGTCGACCCGGATACCGACACCATCTACGTCGGCAACGACGACGACCACTCGGTGTCAGTCATCAACGGGGCGACGAACGCGGTGACCGCCACGGTCGCTGTGGGCGCAGGGCCGCGTGCACTGGCCGTCGACCCGGCCACCGACACGGTCTACGTCGCTAACAGCCAGGACAACAGCGTGTCGGTCATCGACGGCGCCACGAACAACGTGACCGCGACGATCACCGGAGTGACGAGTCCGTTCGGGGTGGCTGTCGACCCGGCGACGGACACCGTTTACGCGACCAACCTCATAGTCGGATCCGGCACCGTGATGGTGATCAGCGGAGCCACGGACACGGTCACCGCGACCATCGGCGTCGGCGACTTCCCGAGCGGCATCGCGATCGACTCGGCTACCCACACGGCTTACGTCGTCAACGGCGGCGCCCAGACTGTGTCCGTAATCGACGAGGCGGCCGGCACGGTGACCGCAACGGTTTCCGTGCCCAACAATCCAGAGTCGGTGGCGGTCGATGCGAGCGCTGACACCATCTACGTCGGCGGCGAAAATCCCAACGCGAACGTGGATGTGCTCGACGGGTCCACGAATACGGTGACTGCCACGGTCCCCGTCGGCGATGGCGGGAGCGGCCTCGGGGACGGGAACTCGGTGGCGGTCGACCCGGCCACCCACGCGGCCTATGCCGACTCTGGCTTTGTCGAGGGCCACCTGTCGGTGATCTCCAGGGGGACCACGGCAACGACGACGACCGTGGCAACGACGGGCCCGGTGGCGGCAGGAGCGGCGGTCACCCTGACGGCTACCGTCAGCCCGGCACCGGATGCGGGAACGGTCGGCTTCACCGTGAACGGCAACCCGGTCGCGACGTGCACCGCGCAGCCGGTCGACTCGAGTTCCGGGGTCGCGAGCTGTACGCTTACCGCTCCGACCACGGCGGGCTCCTACCTGGTGACCGCCACCTACACCGGCGCAGACGGCTTCATCTCCTCCAGCGACTCAGCCAGCTTGCAGGTGAATGCCGGGCCGCTGGCCAGCCTGGCACTCAGCCCGTCGACGGCATCGATCACCGCCGGGGGATCTCAGGCCTACACAGCGACCGGATCTGACCAGTACGGCAACAGCCTGGGGGACGTGACCGCCCAGACCACGTTCGCCGTAAGCCCCGACGGAACCTGCACCAAGGCGAGCTGCACGGCAACCGCAGCGGGCCCACACAAGGTGACCGGAACCGACGGAACCGCCACCGGCACCGCCGCCCTGACCGTCACTGCGGGCAGCGCGGCCACCATGACGATCCGCAGCGGCAACAACCAGTCCGCAGCCATCGGGCAGGCCTTCAGCACACCCCTGTCGCTCACGGTTACCGACGCCAGCTCCAACCCGGTACCTGGCGCTACCGTGACGTTCACCATCGTCCAGGGCACCGGCGGCACCGCCAACTTCGGCGGCAGCACCCAGTCCGCCACCGCCACCACCAGCGCCTCCGGGGTGGCCACCGCGCCGACCCTAGATGCCGGGACAACGACGGGACCGGTCGCCGTCACCGCCACCTCCGGTACCGCCGAGACCACGTTCATGGAAACCGTTACTACCGCCGGGCCAGCTCGGGCGGACCTGGCGGTCAGCATGAGCGCACCCACGACCCTCCGCCCAGGAGGAACAGGGACAATCATCGTCACCGTCACCGACAAGGGCCCGGGCGCGGCCTCGAAGGTCGGCACTCTGCTATCGGTGCCGGATGGCCTGACCATAACCAGCGCGGGAGGCGGCACAGTACGGGGCCGGGTGGACGTCTTCACCGCCCCTAGCCTGTCCGCCGGGGGGAAGCTGACCTACACCATCACTGTCAAGGCCGGGTCAGCCAGGACCCGCGTCTTGCTGGCCACCGGGACCGGATCCGCGACCAGGGACCCCAACCTGTTCAACAACATCGCCCTGGCGTTCCTGAGCATCACCTGATACGGCGGGCACCGGCGGGGCAGCACGACAATGATTCGCTGCCCCGCCGATGCGCGAGGTCTGTTCGCGGGCTGCGGTCCGAGCCGTCTTAGGAAGGCCAGGAGTGTCGGTTTGCCGGTCATCTCGCGCACGGACAGGGCTTGGTCGATGATCTCGGCGTCGTTATTGGGCCGCCTCTGGTCCCAGTCGCCAGCGGCCGGGCCGCGACGAGACGACGAGTTCGACCGCGGGATCGAAGGAGATCTCCGGGGTGCCGCAGGCAATCAGGTCCGCGCGTTCCCAGGGTCGCTGGAGTGACAGGAACGGCACCTCTTCGGCCATCCAGTCGCGCAAGTCCCCCACGGTGGGCGACTCCCCCGGCTGCCCGACGCGGGCGAGGCTGCGGCGCTCGGTTTCCCGTTCATCGGCCTGAACCCAGAGCGACACGTCGGTGAGGTGCGCACATTCGCGGCGGGCGGCACCGACTCCTTCGACGATGAGCAGCGGGCAGCCAGCCGGTACCGCGATCGCGCCCTCCCGCTGCCGCTCCTCCCACCGCGGTGGCCGGAAGCTCACCGGGTGACCGGCTCGGACGGGGATCAGGACGCCGTCGATTAGCAGATCGGCCCAGCCGAACCGGGAGTGCCACCAGGCGATGTCGTCGGTGTGCACGACGGCCGACCCCGCGACCGCGTCCCGCAGCCGCGCGGCCAGTGTGGTCTTGCCACTTGAGCTGCGCCCGTCCACGGCCAGCACGACCGGACGGTGATCGGCGCCCCGGGCCTGGCCGAGCTCAAGCAAGGCGGCGGCGACACCGGTGACTAGCTGAGCATGCCACCGCCCGGCTTCTGGCTCGTCTGGGGACAGCTGCAGTGCCACAATCACCAGTGTTCCCCAAGGTGGTGTTCTCCCGGACGCTGCGGGACGCTTCCTGGCCGGAAACCCGGATCGCCAGCGGTGACACCGCGCAGGAGATCGGCCGACTGAAGGCCGAGCCGGGCAATGAGATCATCGCCCACGGCGGCACCCAGTTCGTCCGCTCCCTGGTCCGGTTGGGCCTGGTCGAGCGGTACCGCCTCTACCTGGTCCCCGTCGCCACGGGCGCGGGCGTGCCGCTGTTCACCGCGGACGCGCACCCGCACGGACCAATTGCGGCTCGGCCAGCCCGGAAGTAAGCGATGCCATAAGGCTCCCTTAGCTCGCGGGAACTCGTGTGCGACAAGCTCGGGCACAGCCAGCAGGCGGCGGAGCGCATCAGAGACGTAGGCGGACACAGCCGGCTTAAGCCCCTGGCCGGACCATACGGCCAGGGGGACAGGCTCCGGCCGGGGCAGGTACTCCAGGGCCACCATGCCCGCGGGCGTCTGTCCGAGCGTGGCCATCAGCGCTACCCCCAGGCCAGCGATCACTGCGGCCTGCACACCGGCCAACTGCTGTGCCTCGGCGCCCATGACGACCGGGATCGAGTGCCGCGCGAGCGTTTCCAGCGCCCGGCTGCGCAGCACGCACGGATTATTGAACGCTATGACAGACACTGGGTCGCCGCCACCAGGTGACGTCCAGCTTGGCGAGGAGTACCAGGTGAGCTCAAGGTCGCCAACCGTCGTGGCGCGCGGGTCGTCAGCCGGCCCGAGCAGCAGGGCGATGTCGATCCCCCCCGCTGCGAAGCTTTCCCTCAGCTTGGTGCCGCGGTCGATCCGGAACTTCACCCGGTAGCCGGGCAGAGACTGATCGAGCGCGCCGACCAGGTAGGGGAGCAGCTGCGCGGCCGCATGTTCGGTCGAGCCGATGATCACGGTCTTGGTGGCGTCGTCGTAGAAGCTGGCCAGCATCTCGTCATGCAGCGCAAGCAGGCGCCGCGCTTGGGTCAGTAGCTGCTCGCCGTCGCCGGTGAACCGCCAGCCGCGGCCACGGCGCTCGACCAGCGGGCGGCCGATTGCCAACTCTAGGCGGCGGACGTGCTGGCTGACCGCTCCCTGGCTCAAGTGCAGGACGTCGGCGGCACGCTGGAAACCCCCGGCATCGGCGACAGCGACGAAGCTGCGCAGCGGGGCAATGTCCAGCGTGCGGTTCATGCCCTTACTATACTCTACTTTCTCTATCGGGAAAGAAGAGATTATCCTCATGCAAAGCCGCAATGAGGAAACGAGTTTCGGCGCTCCTGCCGACCCCGGCCGCGGGCTTGACGGAGGTGTTCCAGACATACGGCGCCGGGTTACAAATGTCAGCGTCGTGATCTGGCAGCCTGCACGTGCCGGAGGCACCTTCCGCTGACTTACGTCATCGGATGAGTACGTACTGCGGCCGCATGTCCCCTCCCCCTGCACTCCGCATGCAGACGCGACTCGAAGTCCCGCTTAACGCGCACGGCGCTGCCTGCGCACTTGCGGGGGAATGGCACCTACCTTGAGCTGGCATCTCTTCGTCAGGCCGACAGGAGTTCAGCGCGAAGCTCGTCGCGCTGGCGACGGTCAAGCGGCAACCCGGAGAGCGTCGGGGCCGACCCGACGAGCAGACGGGTGTAGGGATGCTGCGGGTTGGTGACCACCTGCCGGGTGATGCCGCTCTCAACGACCGCGCCTTGGTACAGCACCACCGTCCTGTCGGTGATGCCAGCGACCGAACCCAGGTCATGCGAGATGTAGAGCAGCCCGACGCCCTCGGATCGCAGACTGGTCAGCCTAGCCAGCACCTGCACCCGGTTAACCGCGTCGAGTGCACTGACCGGCTCGTCGAGGATGAGCAGCCGGGGCTCCGTGATCAGGGCGCGGGCGATCGCCGCGCGCTGGCGCTGCCCGCCGGAGATCTCGCCGGGAAACCGCGTCAACAGCGCCTCGTCCAGGTTGACCTTGGCCGCATAAGTCCGGACGGCCTCGGCTATGCCAGCGCGGGAGAGTCCACCGCGGATGCGCAGCGGCTCGGCGATCGAGTCGGCGATGAGCGTGTCGGCATCGAGGCTGCGCAGCGGGTCCTGGAAAACGTACTGCACGACGCCTCGGCGCCGGAAGGCCCGCCACCGCGAAGCCGAGAACTTGGTAACGTCCTCGTCGCCGACGCGGATGTGACCGCGGGAGACGCCGACCAGTCCGAGGACGGCCCGGGCAATGGTGGAC
This sequence comes from Trebonia sp., assembly GCA_033854775.1. GTDB lineage: Bacteria > Actinomycetota > Actinomycetes > Streptosporangiales > Streptosporangiaceae > Trebonia. The sequence continues at coordinate 3,505 of JAWWPV010001113.1, read as the reverse complement.
TTGCCCGAGCCGCTCTCCCCGATCAGCCCCACGATTTCGCCGGTGCCGACCCCAAACCCGGCTGACTGGATGACGTGGTGCTTGCCGCGCCGCTTTCCGTAGTGGATGTCGATGTCGTCGATATCCAGGAACGGCTGTACCTCAGACAACGTCCAGCTCCTCTGCTTGGCGGAAGTGATCCAAGCCGTAGCGCATGTGCTCGGAGATGAGCAGCTTGGTGTACTCGTGTTCAGGCGAGTGCAGCACTTGCCGCGTCAGTCCGTGCTCCAATGCCTGCCCCGCCCGCATGACGAGAACCTCGTCACACAGCTGCGCTACGACCGCCAGGTCGTGCGAGACCACCACCAGGGACAGCCCCTCCCGCTCTTTGAGCTCAAGGAGCAGGTCAAGGATCTCGGCCTGCACAGTCATATCGAGAGCGGTCGTAACTTCGTCCGCGATCAGGATGTCGGGCCCCAGGGCAATCGCCGCTGCGAAAAGCACCCGCTGCAGCATTCCGCCCGACAGCTCGTGCACGTACTGCTCGTAGACCACTTCGGGATCACGCAGGTGCACGGCGGCGAAAAGGCGCAGGGTCTCCTGCTTCGCCTCCTTGCGTGAGAGTCCCTTCTTGACTCTCAGCACTTCCTGGACCTGCTTGCCGAGCCAGATGGACGGATTGAGGTACGACCCCGGGTCCTGGAAGACCGCCGCGATACCGTTGCCCCGGAGATCGGTCCAGTCTTGCTTGGTGAACTCGGCCGTCCGGCGGCCGAGAATATCGACTGATCCGTCCGACAGCTGAACCAGCTTCGGCAAGATGCCCAGGACCGCGCGGCAGGTCAGGGTCTTGCCGCTGCCCGACTCGCCGACAATGCCGAGGGTATGTCCCCGGCGCAGGGAGAAGCCGAGGCCCTTCACGAGCTCGGCGCTCGTGATTTCGTCGCGGATCGTCAGATCCTGTACGTTCAGCTCGATGTCCGGAAGCGTGCCGTCAGGTTCAGCCAACGAATTCTCCCCCACGCGACCGGTTTGCACGCGCGACCGGCTTTCGGATCCGGCAATCTTCTTTATGTCGCGGGCGCTCAGCAACTGACGACCCGCCTCGCCCGAGACGTCCCGCACGGCGTCCGCGAACAGATTGCACCCCAGCACCGAAACCAGGATGATCGCGATCGGAGCGATCGGTGCGTACGGCTGAATAGCGATGTACTCCAGGTCCGAGGCCAAGATTCCGCCCCAGGTGGCCGTCGGAGGCTCGACGCCGATGCCGAGGAAGGTCAGGCTGGCAATCACGATCATGCCGATGCCGATTGTCGTGGACAGGGCAATGGTGATCGGCGGAAGCACCTTGGCCAGGACGTGCTTTCTGACGATCCACCCGATTGAGGCTCCAGACAAGATGGCCGCCTCCACGTGCTGCGAGCGCGCCACCGACAGGGTGGCGGTACGCGCGACACGGTAGAACACGGGAGCGACCAGGAAGCCCACCGCGAATGTCGCCTGGAAGACTCCGTTGCCCAGCAGTGCCGTCATGGCCACCGCGAACACCAGGAAGGGAAGCGCGATGAGGGTGTCGATGACCCGCAGGCTCAGCCATTCGAACGCTCGCCCCAGGTATACGGAGGCGATACCTGGGACAGCCCCGAACACCAGGGCGATGCCGGCCACGATCAAGGCGCCCCCGACGCTCAGGGCCGAGCCGGCCAGCATCCTGCTCAGCACATCCCGGCCCAGGTAATCTGTGCCGAGCCAGTGGGCGCCGGACGGGTCCTGCAGTTGCAGTGCGACCGTGTCGTTCGGGGCATCGGGGGCGAGCAGCCCCCCGAATGCGGCCAGAAACGCGATGAGCAGCAGCAGTGCGATTGCGACGCGGCCGCTGGTCAGCCGCCATACGTTTTTGAGCATGGTCAGACCCCTCGCGAAGACGCCGGGATGAGACGGTTGAGGATGATGTTCACGAGCATGTTGAAGATCACGACCACGAACACCGAGACCACCAGCACCGCCTGCACAGCGGGAACGTCACCCTTGATCGCGGACTGAGTTGCGAATACTCCGTAGCCCGACAGCTGGAAGATCGCTTCGGTAACCACCGCACCACCGAGCAGGTTCGGGAACTTCAGCCCGAGTACGGCTACCGCGGGCCCGACCCCGTTACGCAGCACGTGGACGAAGAAGATCCGCCGGCCGCTCAGACCCCGCACTTGCGCGCCCACCACGTAGTTCTGCCGGCCCGCCGTGACCAGTCCGACTCGCAGCTGCCGGGCCACATCGGCGACCGTGTCGAAGCTCAGCGCTATCGCTGGCAGGATGATGTGGCTCAGCCAGGGTCCGGGGCCGGTTGTGAACGGCACGTACCCCGCGGCAGGCAGCCAGTGCAGGGACACGGCAAATATGTCGATCAACGCGACGCCGACGATGAACGGCGGCATGACCGAGATCGTCGAGGTGACGATCGTGACGACCCGATCGACCCAGGTGGACTGGTAGCGCACGGCCAGGGCGCCGAGCGCAAAGCCGACGACGACGCCGATCAGTAGCGCTAGTCCGGCCGCCGACAAGCTGATGATCGCGCGTCCGGCGAGAAGTGAACTCACCGAGTTGCCTTGATCCAGCTGTTGCCGAGATTGCCGGTGAGGACATGGCCGAGCCAGTCGAAGTACTGGACGAAGAACGGACGGTTCAGGCCCCATTGCTTATCGAGTGCCTGCACCGCCTGGGGGGTGGCTGCCTCACCCAGCTGGATCGTTGCCGGATTCAGGTTGCTGACCGCGCCGAGCAGGAAGGTGAAGAAGGTGCCGAGCACGAAGACAGGGATAAAGGCAACGAGCAGCCGGCCCACAACGATGAGCGCCCGTTGTACCCGGTAGCGAGTCGGCTGCCTCGATGCGGGCAAGCGCCCTAGATTCGCGCCCGTCGGGCGCGCTGCGATTGTCATGGTCTAGCGCTCCGCGGTGCCGGAGCGCACAGTGAACGCCTCCTCGTCGCGCCGCAGCCGGGGGTAGACCTCGGCGGCGAGCACTTCGAGGCCTTCTCGGAACGCTGGCGAGCCGCTGGGTGCGAACGGGAAGTTGAACAGGTAGTTGGTCGATCGGACGACCGCCGCATCGTGGCTGAGGGTCTCCACGACGTCATCGGCCGCACCGAACGCGATGTCCGACTTGATCAGGTACTCCTCAACTGACTTGGCGTCAGTGCTCTCTGGTCGCTGGGGATGGCCGGTGTCGCGCTCCTCGAATTCCGCGGTGGCGATCTCGATCGCCTCGCGGCGAGATGAGGCCAGCAGCAGCGAGCGCGAGATGCCGATGCGGGGGGCACCGCGGGAAGGGTCGAACGAACTCAGGTAACTGTCGATCAGGAGAGACTGAACGTCTCCCGCCACGCCGTCGGGCGTCGTGCGGAAGAGCTGCAAACCGTCGCCTGCCGCTCCCGCAGCAGCGGCCGTGGCATGGTCACCGGTGGCCTGCCAGACACGGTCCAGCAGGTCCTCGGCCGGCGGGTAGAGGTTCAGCTCTTTCCCGTC
>JAWWPV010001112.1:0-3601 GCA_033854775.1 Trebonia sp. | reverse complement strand
CCCGGACCTTTCCTGGTCGAGTCCGGACGCGACGCCGGGGGCTCAGGCGACGCCACAGGCTCAGACATGGATGACCGCCCAGATCTCATGCAGCCGGACCATCAGCACGGCCGCGACCAGCCCGGCCACGGCGTAAACCGCCGGGCCCCACCGCGATCGCTCCATCGCCCCCCAGAACCCCGCGACCACCGGGACGAGTGGCATCGCGATCAGATAGCCGATGAGCGTAGGCAGCCCGGCCGGGCGCCCACCGCCGACGAGCCGGGCCACGATGATGCCGACCAGGACAAGAAGCAGGATCTCGAGGACGCCAAGCGCGGCGAGCAAGCCAAAGCCCACTCGCCGGTTGAGGGCGGTCATCAGCAGCGCGTACCCGGCAAGGGCGAGGCCGGCGACGATGACCGTCGTAGGAACGGCACCGTTCACGGACGACAGCGTACTACTTTTCGTAGTAACTGGCGCCGGCACACTCCAGTTGACTTGGCTCCCGATGAGTTCGATGGCCGCTGTCCGTCTACGTTACGAAGGTCAATCTCTGGCGTCGCGAAGACCCAACCTCTGGAGGCAATGATGCGCCGTGTGGTGCTGTCATTCTGGATCTCGCTAGATGGCTACAGCTGTGACGAAGGCACCGAGCTTTACCGGGTCATGCAGGAGATGCCCGATGACGAGCAGTGGGAAGAATACGGCGTCAGCCGGCTGCGGCAGGCCGGCACCCACATCCGGAGCCAGGCGGTGAGATCGTCGCCCATGGCGGGTCCAGTTCGCGCGGTCGCTGATCCGGCTCGGCTTGGTAGACGAGTATCGCTTGGCGGTGCTGCCCGCCGCTGTGGGTCAGGGCCAGCGCTTGTTCACCGACCTTGACCACGCCCAGACCCTGCGCCTGGTTACGTGCAAGGCGTTTTCATCCGGCCTGCTGGAGCTGGTCTACTCGCCCAGCTGAATCCACCGGGAGCCTCCTCCATCGCAGCCTCCTCCAGGCCGGTGCGGGCACCCGCCATCGCGGCAGCACCCGGATCATCCTGATCGGTATCTCCCCGACTCGGCCTGGGCATGAACCTGAAAGCGCGCATCGGCCGCGTCTCGGCCTTGGACCAGGCGGTCAGGGTTCGTCGGGTGGCGAGCCGTCCGCTGTGCGGCACATTCCGCGCAATCGGCGGATTCCGCCCGGCCGGCCGGCCCGCCCGCTCGGCTCGGGCCGTGGTCGCCTAGCATGCAATGATGGCGCGGGTACGGATGCTGCCGACTCTGCTGCGTCCTGGTCCTGGAGGTGAGCGGCCGGAGCCGATTCGGCCCGGCCCGCTCGCTGGCCGCTATGCTCCGTCGGCGGCGATGGTAGTCCTCTTCCTGGTTCCCTACCTCGGCCTGTCCTCCGCGCTGCTGCCGCTCACGCCGATCATCGCGGCGCAGTTGCACGTGAGCCTGCAGACTATGAGCTTCGCCTCCGGTCTGGCCAACGCCGCTTATGCGCTCGGCACGATCCTGGCGGTGCAGATCGCCCAGCATCTGCCGCAACGCCGGATGCTGGTGGTTTACGCGGGCTTGCTGGTGATCGGCTCGGTGCTGGCGGCCGCCGCGACGGGGCCGGCGATGTTCATCGTCGGGCATGTGCTGCAGGGTCTGTGTACGAGCCTGCTGCTCATCGCAGCGACGCCGCCCCTGGTCCTGGGCTATCCGGCGTCCAAGCTGCGGGCGACGGCAGTGATCTTTAACCTGTGCATCTTCGGCGCCGTCGCGGCGGGCCCGCTCATCGGCGGGGCCCAGGCCTCATTCCATGCCTGGCGGCCGCTGTTCTGGATCGTGACCGGCATCGCCTTCGCCGCCCTCCTGATGTCGCTGCTGACGTTCCAGGACGCCCCGCCGGCCGACCCCGGCGCCCCCCGGGACCCAGTGGCCGTGGGCCTGGCCGCGACCGGCTCGGTGGCGGCGTTCTGGGGCGCCGCGGAGCTGCTCACCCACAGGTTCCTCGACCCGGTCGCCGTGGTTCCGCTGCTGGTCGGGCTGGCACTGATCGTGGCCTTGTGGGTCTACGAGTACCGCGCCCGTCATCCCCTGCTCATCCTGCGCAGCCTGGCGACCACGATCCCGGTGAGCGGGATCGTGGTCGCGATGTGCGCGGCGGCGGCGGCAACCTCGGCGATCGCGCTGACCGCGACCGTGCTGACGCCGCACTACACGCCGCTGCATCTCGGACTGCTGTACGTTCCCGAGCTCGCGGCGGCCATCATCACGGCGATCGTGTTCGGGGCAGTGTTCCGCACCCACCTGATCCACTACTACGCCCTGACCGGGATGGCGTTCCTGGCCGCCGGGATCCTCGTGCTCCGCGCCGCCATCCCGCCCACCAGCACGCTCGCCCTGGTCGGCTCCGGGCTGGTCGGCATCGGCATCGGCGCCTCGGTCGTCCCGGCGCTGTTCCTGGCCAGTTACTCGCTGCGCTCAGCCTCTATACAGCGCGTCTTCGCCATACTCGAGCTGCTGCGGGCTTTCGCCGCGTTCCTGATCGTGCCGATCCTGCTGCACTTCGCCGTCACGGCGACCGGCCTTCCGAGCCCGGCCATGAACACCACCCTCTGGATCTGCTTCGGGCTGTCGGCCGGCGGGGCGGTCGTCTTCGTCCTGCTGTACCTGCTCGGCCGGGTTCGCCCGTCTGCTCCAGCGCTGGAGCGGTGGATGGGCGGCCAGGAGCCGGCGTGGGAGTCGCCGCCGCTGCTGGCCGCGCTCCGGCCCGGCGCGGCACTGCCGACGCTGGCCAGGACGGCCGCCGCTGCCGCCTTGTCCGGCGGTCAGCGGCTCGTTACGGCACCGGTTGGCCGCCCCCGCCGGCCCGCGGTCCGCGGGCGGGCTGGCCCGGTGCTGTTCGCCTACGACGGCTCCCCGCTGGCCATGGCCGCGATCGCCGAGGCCGGCCGTCAGCTGCCCGCCCGGCGCGAGGCGATTGTCCTCACCGTATGGCGGACGTTCGGCGTCGATTTCATCCCGGAACCTGGGGCGCAGTTCGACGCGGCGTGCGCCGACGAGGTCGGCCAGGCCGCCGAGCAGACCGCCGTGCACGGAGCAGCGCTGGCCGAGGCGGCCGGATTCCGGGCCCAGCCCCTGGCGGTTCAGGGAACGCCCGCCGGCAAGGCGGTCATCGACGCCGCCGACGATCACGATGCCAGCCTCATCGTCCTCGGCTCTCACGGCCGGGCCGGGCTGGGCGGCCGGATAGCCGGAAGCGTCGCCGCGGACGTCGCCTCCCGCTCGCAGCGCCCTGTGCTGATCGTGCACGACCACGGCGGCGCCGACGATCACACGCTGGAGCCGTCAGCGTCGGCCGACGCGGCCGACGCCGCGAGCCGCGACCGCCTGCGGTGAGTCCCTGCTCGCGCACCCACTCATCTACCTAAGCTGCGATGAATTCTGCGGCGTCCGGCGGTCGTACTGTCGAACCCGTTTCCGAGGAGGACTCCTGATGCGCAGCGTGACCTATTCGTTGGGCGTCTCACTTGACGGCTACATAGTCGGGCCGGACGGTAACTTCGACTGGACGGCGCCCGACGAGGAGGTCTTTCGCTTCGTCACCGATGAGATCCGCGGAGTCGGCGTGCACCTCTTGGGA
>JAWWPV010001111.1:0-7402 GCA_033854775.1 Trebonia sp. | reverse complement strand
GTCGGGCTGCCCAAGACGACCGCGAACGCCCTCGCCGTCGCGTCGTTCGTCGGCGCGGGCGACGTCCCGGTGACGCCCGGGTCCCCCGTGCCGCTGCTGCGCCCGGCGCTCGACGCGGGGCACGTGCACGGCGACTCCGGCCTGGGCGGCGCGGTCCTGCCGCCGCCCGCGCGGGCCGCGGCGGACGGGCACGCGATCGATTACATCATCGACACGATCGGCGCGGAGCCCGGGGAGATCACGCTGGTCGCCACCGGCCCGCTGACCAACATCGGGCTGGCGCTGCGCCGTGAGCCACGGCTGGCCACCTGGGTCAGGGACTTCGTGATCATGGGCGGTTCGGCGTCGCGCGGCAACGTGAGCCACGCCGCGGAGTTCAACATCTGGGCCGACCCCGAGGCGGCCGCGATCGTTTTCGGCGCGGGGTGGACGGTGCGGATGATCGGGCTCGACGTGACGCTGCTCGCCCGGGCCACGGTCGCCGTCCAGGAGCGCATGCGCGCGCTCGGCGCGCTCGGCTCGCAACTGCTGCTCCCGGCGCTCGCGCAGTACCGGGACTCGGACGACACGACGGGCGAGCCGCCGGTGCACGACGTGTGCGCGATCGTGAGCATCGCCGATCCCTCGGCGTTCCGGTACACGCCGGCGCAGGTGCAGGTGGAGACGCACGGGACGTTCACGTCCGGGATGACCGTGACCGACTTCTCGCAATCGACCGCCCGCAACGCGCGCGTCGCCACCGCGATCAACGCCGACCGCTTCTGGACGACCGTGCTCGGTGCCTACGGGACGCTCCCGGTCGCGCGGGCATAGGCCCCCTCCGGGCACAGGCCCCTAAGGCTCCGGTACTGGTTGCGTCGACGGTACTGGTTGCGTCGACCAGGGGAAAGGAGTCGGCGGTCGCGACGATCATCTCGTGCGCCTGGACAGCCTGCTCACCAACCTCGACAAGGTCGCAGTAGCTCCAGTGCTGGGCGGCGACGCCCGGCGCGCGGAGCCAGGCCGCGGCGGACCGGCACCAGACCGTCAGGCCGCTGGCAATCGACAGCACCGCCATGTCGGCGGCGTGATCGTCGGCGCGCACCAGCCTGCCGCCGAACCCCCGGGTGCTGAGGTCATTCTCCAGCTCGGTCATCGCGTCACCGGCGGTGATGGGATGCCTCCCGCCCGCCGCCGCGCCGGCGACGGGCACCGGCAGCGCGAACCAGACCGCCTTGCCGCGTATCCCCGTGCCGGACAGCCGGGACCTGGTGAGATGGTGGCCCCAGTAGCCGCTAGACAGCTCATGCACCACCTCCAGGCCCCGGCCGCTCATCGCGTCGGCCGGCGCGCGGCAGACGGCACGGCCCGGCGCGTTGCCGCGTAGCCAGCCGGGAAGGGTGTCGAAGACCTTGCACACGAGTTCCACCCGCGGGCCGGTGCCCCGCAGGTAGAGCCAGAGCTCTGGATTGACGGGAAGCGGCTGCCGCTGGCTCGCGTGCAGGGTGTTGGCGGCCAGCTCGCTCACCATCGTTATCCCGTCGTCGATGGCCTCCGGGTCGAGGGCGAGCTCACTCGCCACTCCCCGGAACAGACGGCGCGCGACGCCCGCGCAGGTTGGGTCCCCCGGCAGCACCCACACCCCGCACGTGCGCGTCTGTACCATCCGCAACCCGTCTTCCATATCGGTGCCTCCGGCTTAGCCCCCGTCGTTCCCGTCAGAGCGCTCCGTAGATCAGACCGCCGGGGTCCGGGGCGGCTCTCTGATTGCGGATCTGTGAAGCACATGTTCTGACTCATGTGCGTCACTTCACATTACTCTGCGGCCCCTGGATGCGGAAGCGAAATTGCCCTCCATAAGATTGCAGCCCATCTCATAAATCGGGTCAAAATGCGACATTCGACACACCTAAAAAAAGAAGCCGTAGAATTACCTATGGCTTCTAATGAGCTACCTAAGTGAGGAGTTCAATTCCCGCATGTGAGGGCAACCGCTCCTGTATGGCGTAAATTCGCAGGTCAGCGGCGCACATCGATGCCCAATCGATGATATCCCCAATGGGCACCCGTTTCACAGGACTCGCACTGCTATACGGTCGCGCCATAAACAACCGATTGCGTATCCGCCGCCCTAGCCCTCCCCCTCATGGCGGGAGTACATTCTCAGAGGCGATAGGGCCGCAGCGACGGCGCCTGCCCGCCAGGGCTCACGAGACAGGGCTCACGAAAAACACGAGGGTCCCCTGGGGTGCCTCCCAGGGGACCCTCGTGCCGTGCGTCACGACACCCGGCCCGCATGCCTAAATGTCGTAGCGCCCCCCCTGCACGTCTTGTAGGAACCTGGCGAACGAGGCCCGGTCGACGACGTGCGCGCCGCCCTCAGGCCGCTTGCTGTCGCGTACCGCGGCGACGGCAGGCAGGTTGACGGCCACCTCAACGCATCCTCCGTTGTACGCGCTCAGGCTCGCCTTGCGCCAGATGGCTTGAGACAGGTCGGTCACGTGTAGTTACTCCATTCTCTTGGCGAGGTTTTCGAGGTACACCGTGGTGTCCTCGGGTTCGAGCGCAGCGTCGGCCGCGCGCTCGAACGACTGGATGTAACCGTGAACGGCGTCGGCCGCGCTCACCTCTTCGATGGAGTAATCCGTCTCCACGAACACAATGGGCGGCTCTTCATTGGGGAAACCGAAGATGTTGACCATCGAGAGTCCGGTCGGCGGCCCGTCATCGAACCGCTGGATGCGCAGCCCAATGTTGCGCTGCCTGCTCATCTCCGCCAGGTGCTCGATCTGCTCCCTGCGGTCGGTGTGCATCCCCCACCGGTAGCGCAGCGATGCCTCCGTGATCACGACGGACAGCCGTGGCGCCGTGCCGTCGCCGCGATCGAGGATCTCCTGCCTGCGCAGCCGCGCCTGGACCGCCTTGCGGCGCCAGGCGGGCGGGCGCGCGCCCGACTTGAACATGGCCTCCATGTAGGCCTGCGTCTGAAGCAGTCCTGGCACGATAAGCGGCATGTAGACCTGGGTGGTAGCCGCGTCGTTCTCGTAGCCGGGGAACTCGTTGTCGAAGATCTCGCCGTACTCCCGCCACCAGGGACGGACCCGGCAGCGGACCGCCAGTTCCTCGATCTCGTCCCGCTCCGCGCCCTCGACCTCGTAGATGCGGATGAGGTCGCGGATATCGCTCATCTCCGGCCGTTTCCACTGGTTGGCCTCGAACCGGCCCACCTTGCCCCGGCCCCAGTTGAGGATGTCGCAGACATGGTTAGCGGTGTAACCGGTGGTGCTGCGAAGCTCCGACAGCCGTCTGGACAGGCGCCGTTTCGCGACGGTCGCGCCATAAGCGTCATCGCTCATCGGTGCCCTCCTCCGAAATATAAGACATTCCCTGGTTTGTCGGTATTTCGCATACTTGGCCCGCCGGCACCCGGCACACACCCCAGCGCACACTCGCGGATGCGTACTTGAGCTTAACCAAATTGCGATTCACAAATCAAGCCTTTTCTGAAGGGTTGTTGAGCCTTAGCGAGGGTAACGGTGGCCGCGCGCAGCACTAAGCCGCCGGCCGCGACTCAAGCCAGCCGACCGACGTTACAGTGACGTTGATCTATGATCTACGGCGTCAAGATCTACGACATCGGGCGGGCCGAGCCCGCCAGGTCATCGAACTCGCCGTTCCTCGCCCCGTCGATAAAGCACTCCCACTCGTTCCTGTCGAACACCAGGACCCGGCCGGCCTGATCGCCGGCCACGCGCAGCAGCACCCAGTCGCCGCGGGCCCACCGGCGGCTGAGCGGAAAGGCGACCTCAATCGAGCCATCGTCGTCACCGGACCGCTCCCAGGCCAGCGCGGCCACGTCGATGCCCAGTTCCTCCGGTGTCGGCTTGATGACATCCTCCCTGGTCAGGGCTTTTTCGCCACCGCGCAGTAGAGCCAGCGGGAGCCGTCGCTATCGGCTAGCTGCACGTCCTCGGCACCCCACAGGCCGCTGTAGGTGATCGACGGCGACGCGCCCTCATAAGGCGGGACCAGCTCGAGCCCGTCAAAGAACCGCTCTATCTGGGCCTTCGACCGGAAGTGCATCTGCTCGGTCGCGCGGTCGAAGACGCGCCGGAACCCGTCGACCAACACCGGCGGCTTGGCGTCGTCGGTGAGGTGCGACAGCGACATGTAGCTGCCCGACCGCATCGCCGCCACGTAACGCGCCACCAGGCTCCACGGGTCATCGGAGTCGGCGACGAACATCAGCACGGCGGTCATCAGCAGGCCGGTCGGCTCCGCCGGATCGATGAGCTTGCGCACGGACGGATGACCAAGGATCGCTTCCGGCTCGCGCAGGTCCGCGCAGAGCACGCTCACCCGTCCGGACTCGTCGAGGATCCCCTGGCTGTGCAGTTCCACCATCGGGTCGTTGTCCACGTAGACGACGCGGGCATCCGGGTGGATCTTGCGGACCACATCGTGCGTGTTCCCCACGGTCGGCAGCCCCGAGCCAATGTCGAGGAACTGCTTGACCCCCTGCCTCGCGATCCAGGCAGCCGCCCGCTGGTGGAACCCGCGGTTAGACCAGGCGCAGTCCTTGATCTCCGGCACCACGGCCAGGATGCGCTCCGCGGCTTCAGCATCAGCCTCGAAGTGATGCGTCCCGCGCAGCATGTAGTCGTAGATCCGCGCCGGGGACGGTCTCGTGACATCAAGGCCGTCCGGTTGGCGCAGGGCCTTGGTCATCAAGGGCCTCCGGTGGTGTGCGATAGCGTGTGACAAGTTTTACACGCAGCGCAGCGGCGAGGAACTCCTGCGACACAAAGATCGGCAGTTCTACCTATCGCTCCTTCAACGCCACGACGCGGCACACCGCCGACACTGGGCGACGATACGCCGCACCTGCACCGGGTGCACCACGTGAGAAACAGGTTCGCGCATGCCCGGGTGCCGGAACCGGGCACAATGGACAGCAGGACCATCCACGACCCGTTGGCAGCAAGCGAACCATGGCAGAAGGCGTCCAGAACCCGAGAGTGCTCGTCGTCGACGACGAGCCGAACATCCGCGAGCTCGTTCAGGTGGCGCTGAACTTCCACGGCTGCGCCGTGACCACCGGCGCGACGGGCGAAGACGCGCTACAGCTCGCGCACGCCTACGACCCTGACCTGATCGTGCTCGACGTGCTGCTCCCCGATATCGACGGGTTCGAGGTGTGCAGGCGGCTGCGGTCGGTGGCCAACGACGTCCCGGTCATCTTCCTGACCGCGCGGGACGCCACCGCGGACACGGTCACCGGGCTGACGGTCGGCGGCGATGACTACATCACCAAGCCGTTCTCCGTCGAGGCCCTGGTCGCGCGGGTGCGCGCGGTGCTGCGCCGGACGGCACGGTACCGGGGAGGCGCCGACGGCGGTCAGGACGGCGGCGGCCCCGACGACGCCCAGGCCACGCTGCGCGTCGCCGACTTGGAGCTGGACGAGGACCACTGGACGGTCCGCCGCGCCGGCATCCCGGTCGAGCTGTCACCCACCGAGTTCCGGCTGCTCGCCTACCTGATGCGCAACCAGGGCCTGATGCTCACCCGCAAGCAGCTGCTCGACAACGTCTGGGGCTGGGAGTACGCCGGGCAGTCCCAGGTCCTCGAGACGTACGTCAGCTACCTGCGCCGCAAGCTCGACCCGCTCGGCCCGCCGCTGATCCACACCCAGCGCGGAGTCGGCTACAGCCTCCGGCCGTCGTGAGGCTCGCGCCAGGGCGCACGCGGCTGACCGGGCGCTCGCTGTCGCTGCGCGCCCGGCTGCTGACCGGCCTGATCGCGCTGACCGCGGTGTTCCTCGTGGTGATGGGCATGGTCACCACCATCGTGCTCGGCACGCTCGAGCGCAATCAGCTCAACGGCGAGGTCAGGCTCGCCTCCAGGCAGTCGGTGGTCGGGATAGCCGCGGGCGCCGAGGGGTTCGCCGCCGCCTACCTCTCGCTCGACAGCGGCACCGCCGGCATGCTCACGGCCGACTCGCCCACCGCGGAAACCTTGCTCGCCGAGGTCCGCGGTCTCGCCGGCCTGCCACGGCAGGAGGTGTACGACAGGCTCGGCAAGCTGGCGGGGTTCGAGCGGCCGTTCGACCTCGCGATCGGCGGCGCGCCGGCCGTGCGCGCCGCCTGGCGCTCCGTATCCTCCCAGGCCACCGGGTCGGCCAGGCACATCATGGCGGCCGGGCCGGCCATCATCATCGTCGGCCGCCCGGCGAGCGACGCGTCGAGCAACATCCGCGGCATCGTCCTCACCGAGGTGATCACCGGGGGCGCGCTCATCGCCCTGCTCGCGGTCTGCGGTAACTGGCTGATCGGCCGCGGCCTTGCCCCGCTGCGCCGGATGGCCTACACCGCCGACCTGATCACCCGCAGCGGTGACCTGGCCGCGCGGATGCCCGACGCCGACGGTCAGCAGGAGACCGGGCGGCTCGCCGCGGCGATCAACACGATGCTCGACCGGATCCAGCACTCGTTCAGCGCGCGGCTGCGGTCGGAGCAGAAGGTCAGGCGGTTCGCCGCGGACGCCTCGCATGAGCTGCGGACGCCGCTGACCACCATCCGGGGGTACGCGGAGCTCTACCGGGCGAACGCGCTCGGTCCCGAAGAGCTGCCAAACGCGATGCGGCGCATCGAGCAGGAAGCCGAGCGCATGTCCATGCTGGTCGCCGAGCTGCTTGAGCTGGCCCGCCTTGACCGCTCGTCGTCGCTCGACCTGTCGGAGACCGACCTGACCGTCCTCGCCAAGGACGCCGTGGCCGACGCGCGGGCGGTCGAGCCTGACCGCGAGATACGCACCTCCGTGCCTGGCAGCCTCCTGGTCACGGCCGACGAGCCAAGGATCAGGCAGGTGCTCGCCAACCTGCTCGGCAACGTCCGCGCGCACACGCCGCCCGGCACGCCGGCCACCGTCCGGCTCTACGCGGAAGGCAGCGGCGCGGTCATCGAGGTCAGCGACCAGGGTCCCGGCATGTCGGAGCACGACGCGGCCATGGCCTTCGACCGCTTCCACCGCGGCGAGGGCGCGCTCGCCGCGGCCGCCGCCGCCGGGCGTCCCAGGCAGGGCAGCCACGACGGGACCGAGGTGGCGAGCAGCGGCCTCGGCCTGTCCATCGTCCAGGCGATCGCCACGGCGCACGGCGGGTACGCCGCCCTCACCTCCGACCAGGGAGAAGGCACCACGATCCGGCTCTGGATCCCCGGCAGGAACCAAGACAGTGATTCCGAACGAGTGCGTGCTGCGACCGACCCGCCAGCACTCCCCCATATGGCGGAAAATCCGTAGATGTCGGGCGCGCCAGCGCCTGACATCTACGGATATGGCTGGCGTGCTGGGGCAGCGTCTCGAGGCGGCGTCTCGAGACGGCGTCTTGGGGCAGCGTCTTGGGGCAGCGTCTTGGCTGGCCCG
>JAWWPV010001110.1:0-2545 GCA_033854775.1 Trebonia sp. | reverse complement strand
CCTCGACGCGACGCCTGGGAATGGCGTTCGACACCGCGAGCGCGCCCAGGTGCGCCTGGGCGGATCGCCCCGGGTGGAACGACCTGGCCTCCAGCATCGCCCCCACCTCGCGCAGCGGCCGGGACAGCTCCCTGTAGGGCTTCCCGCCGACTGTGGCCTGGCCGGCGTCGGGCCGGTCCAGGCCCATGATCATCCGCATCGTGGTCGACTTGCCTGCCCCGTTCGGCCCGAGGAAACCGGTCACCACACCGGGCCGGACGGTGAAGGTCAGGTCCCGCACCGCGACGGTGCGCCCGTAGCGCTTGGTCAGGCCGCGTGCGGTGATCATCGCGCGAGCCTTTCAGGTCGTGGCCCATGAGCCGAGTGCATTGCCATGAGATCCTCCAATTGTGGGTGACTTATCCGGAAGATGACGTTACGAAGCGGACGTTTCTGATGGAATGCGGTTAATGCCCGAGTTGGCCGGGGGATTTCCCCCGGTCCTGGCCTCTCGGTCACTTTCCCGACTACTGGCAGCCCGTGCTAGCGCGTGAACACGACCTCGGGGTAGCACGGTGACGGCCCGCCCAGCAGGCTGCTGTGCTGGTGGCGCAGGTAGCGGTCGAACCAGGCGCCGATGTAGGCGCGCTCGACGGTGATCGCGCGCGGCCCGTTGATGGTGCCGATCCCCTGGATGACCCAGCTCGGTGGCTTGTCGAGGATGGGGGCGACTTCCGGCACCAGGGCGGCGAAGTCCGTGAAGGTCTCATGCTTGGAGCCCTTGAGGTTGAGCCAGAGCTTAGGGCCGCGCTGCCTCGTCCAGAACTCCGAATAGGTCTTCTCCTGGTAGGGGTCCAGGTTCGCCTCCCCGAATAGCAGCAGCGGGCGGCCGGAGCCGGCCACCGCCTGCGGCGTCCAGAGGGTGCCGTCCAGGTTGACGCCGGCGGTGAGGCGGGCGTCTGCGTGCAGGGCATGGGCGGTGGTGGAGCCCCCGTCGGAGAAGCCGAACATTCCCGTGCGGCGCAGGTCCAGCGCGCCGCGCAGGCCGCAGGGCAGCGGCTGGTGCTCGTGGTCGGGATTGCCGCCGTGGTTGAGCACGGCGAGTGAGTCCAAGACGAAGCTCACGTCGGCGACGCGGGACTCGATCTCCTTGGTCTGGGTCGGCGTCGGCGCGTCCACGGTGGGCGCGGGGACCTCACAGTACGCCACGCGCCCGCCCGGGAGCACGACCACGTCGGCGTCATGGACGTGGTCGATCGTGACCACGATGTAGCCGCGGCTGGCCAGGTCCTCGACCAGGCAGGTGGACTCCCAGCGCTCGCCGCCTAGGCCGTGCGAGTAGAGCACGACGGGCCAGCCGCCCGGGCGCCGGTGCACCGGGGCACCGGCGTGCGCGGCCGTGATCGGGAAGTTGAGGGCGGGCAGGCCCATGAGCTTCTCGTAGGCGCGGGCCGTGGCGGCCGTCACGTACGGCGCACGGGGATAGCCGTCAACCGCCTCCGCCGGGTACCACAGCTGGATCATGAGCTCCCGTACCCGCTCGGAGGGCACCCACGGATCGGGCCGGGACGGGTCGACCAGGTGCAGCGATATGGTGCCGGTACGCAGGTGGCCGGTCGGCGCCGGCAGCGTGAGCCGGGGCGACGACGGCGCCACCTGCCGCGCGGCCGCCGGCGCGGCTCTCGCGGCCAGCAGGCCCAGTGGCAGGGCTAGGCCAGACAGCAGCGCCGTGCGCCGCCGGATCGACGTGGACTCCAGGCCGGACTGCCGGGCTGGAATGCGTGGGGGCATCGCATTTCCCTTCATGTGCCGGGCGCGCATCCGCGTGATGCGCGCCTGCCATCCAGCCAAGCGGCTACGCAGAGCCGGCACCACGGGGCTTCCCGGCGTCTCGATCGGGGGATAGCCCCATGGCGAGAGGCGGCTCCGTGGGTAGTCCGCCCCGGGTTGGTTGCAGGCTCAGCAACCTGGACGGGATAGGGGCATTCCGGTCGGCCCCGCCCGTACCTGCACAGCCCCTGACGCCGGGCGCACGGACGCATGGCGGACGGCGGTGGCCCGAAATCGCGCCTTGAAGCGCATAAACGCTGGTCAGCGGCATGAAGCTCGGGCAGGAGGACGGAGGGCTGTAAAGCCGTCGGCTCTCCGTGCGCGATCACCGGACGCTAGTGACTGTTCGCCTTGGTTAGCGAATCGGCGACTTTGCGCAGCCGACGAGCGCCGGGCCCCCTCGGCCCGTCAGGCCGGCTGACGAGCTGCGGGGCCCCAGTCCGCGAGCGCCGGAAGTACGTTGTCTTCGACGGCGGCGACTTCACCGCCGCCATATTCCGCGGCGGCACAGTCAGCTTCAATGACGCCGTTGGCGAACGACGAGGTGGCCCATCACGCCACCGACCCTGCGCAACTTATGACGCACCAGTGCCGGGCGGCTCCCGGGAGGCAGCAGCCGGCGGAACCCGCTTGACGCGGGCCGTGGGGCGCCCGCTATGGTGGACGCATGAGATCCCCGATCCGGGGATTTCTCACTGGTTTTCGTGTTCATGTCCGTAATCGGGGATATTTCACC
>JAWWPV010001109.1:0-3176 GCA_033854775.1 Trebonia sp. | reverse complement strand
CCCGCGGCCGGCGACGGGCCGGTCCCGGCCCTGATGGCCGGAGAGTTTACCCTCGCTCGCAGCGGCGCACTGGACACCGACCTGCTGTCCCAGCAGCCGTTCTACGGCACCAACTTCACCAAGCCGCTGCTGTTCCTCCAGGACGGCCAGTACTACGCCAACCAGGCGACGGCCGAGCATCTCACCGGCAACCAGTGGGGCGTGATGAACGAGACCGGCAGCTACCCAGGCCAGCCCTGGCTCTGGCTGTACCAGCTGTGGTACCACGTCCCGGGCTGGCGTAACTCACTCAACGTCGACCTGATCGCCATCTACATGACCGGCGCGGCCACGCTGCTCCTGCTGTTCGTCCCGTTCATCCCCGGACTGCGCGACATCCCGCGGCTAATCCCGGTGCACCGCCTCATCTGGCGCACCCCGCCGACCCCGCCCGCACCACCAGCCGGAAACCAGGACGCGCCACGCCCAGACGCCCACCCGGCGACGCCGGGGCAAGCGTGAGCGGGCCAAAGGGCCCGCGGGGCCGGGACATCCGGCCCTGACGCCGGACTAAAGCTGGCCGAACTCACCGAAGCCGCCGGCGGCCACGCCGGGCCGCAGGGCTTCGACGCCGCCTTCGTGGCCGTCGGCGCGCACATCGGCAAGCGCGCCTACATCCCGGCCGGCGACTCGGCCCGGATCATGGACGCCATCTCGCTCCTGCACTCAGTCGAGGACGGCGGGCCGCTCATGCTCGGCCGCCGGGTCGCCGTCTACGGCGGCGGGAACACCGCCATGGACGCCGCCCGCACCGCCCGCAGGCTCGGCGCGGCCGAAGCCGTCGTGGTGTACCGGCGCACCAGGGACCGGATGCCCGCCCACGACACCGAGGTCGAGGAAGCGCTGGAAGAGGGCGTCACGATGCGCTGGCTCTCCACGGTCGCGCACGCCGACGAGGGCACGCTGCGGATCGAGAAGATGCGGCTCGACGACACCGGGTTCCCGCAGCCGACCGGCGAGTTCGAGGAACTGTCGGCGGACTGCCTGGTCCTAGCCCTTGGCCAGGACGCCGACCTGGCCGTCCTTGACGGTGTCCCGGACGTGACGTTCTCCAAGGGCACGGTCGACGTCGGCCCCGGCCTGATGACCGGGCACCCGGGGATCTTCGCCGGCGGCGACATGGTCCCCGCCGAGCGGACGGTCACGGTCGCCATCGGCCACGGCAAGAAGGCTTCCCGCGCCATCGACGCCTGGCTGCGCGGAACCGTCCGGGACGCCCCGCCGCAGCACAACCTGGCCGGGCACGACCGGCTCAACACCTGGTACTACTCCGATGCCCCCGCGACGGTACGGCCAAAGCTGGAAGCCGCCCGCCGGACCGGCACCTTCGACGAGGTGACCGGCGGCCTCGACACCTCGACCGCGCTGTTCGAAGCCCGCCGGTGCATGTCCTGCGGCAACTGCTTCGGCTGCGACAACTGCTACGGCGCCTGCCCGGACAACGCCATCATCAAGATCAGCTCCGGCGCCTATGAGATCGACTACGACTACTGCAAGGGCTGCGGCATCTGCGCGGCCGAGTGCCCCTGCGGGGCGATCGCAATGGTGCCGGAAGAAACCTGATCGCTCCAACAGAAAGGCCCGGTACGCCAGGGCGGGGTGGGCGCCTGGCATACCGGGTCATTACTTTTCTGGCGGTCGTGTCCTGTGTGTCTTACCTTTCGGTTACCGCTTCAGACAGGGCCGACGCGGCGGCCAGTGATCCGGGTCGGGACAATCCGCACGAACAGCTCGCGGGGTCCCGGGGCCCAGGACTCGATGCCTGCCCGGCGGACCGCGTCCTCACCGGTGCCGGTGACGTGGTGGGCTGGGCCCTGGATGAGCACACTCCAGCCCCGTCGGGCGGCTGTGTCAATGTCGTCGATCTCGAACGCCACCTTGTAGTCGGCGTCCTCGATCCCGGTCCGCAGGTCCTCATCAAGCGGGCTGTTCGCTCCGGTGCGGAACACGACCGCCCGGTCCAGCAGCTCGTAGTTCACCGGCAGCACGACGAGCCCGAACCGGCCGACGTAGGCGATCCGGCCGATGCCGCCCTCCGATATCAGCTTCAGGCACTGGTTTTCATCAAGCTCTTCGATCACGCGATCAGCCATCGTGGCCGCTCCTTCCAGGTGTCATAGGAGTCCCTACTCCATGACCCTAGCCACGCAGCGCTCATAACGGATGAGACCTTCAGCCCCTCAAGAGGGACCTTCGGCCCCTGCCTTCAGCCCCTGCATATGGGGAGGCTTGGACTAGAAGCCAAGCGATGTGGAGGCAGACATGCGAGCGCTCGTATATCACGGTCCCGGCCAGCGGGCCCGGGAGGAAGTTCCCGACCCGGAGATCACCGACGAGGGCGACGTGATCGTCCGGGTCGACGCGACCACGATCTGCGGCACCGACCTGCACATCCTGGCCGGCGACGTGCCAGAGGTGCACCCGGGCCGGATCCTCGGCCACGAGGCCGTGGGCACCGTCGACGAGGCCGGCGACAACGTCCACCGGCTCGCCCCGGGAGACCGGGTTCTCGTCTCCTGCATCAGCGCGTGCGGAACCTGCCAGTTCTGCCGCGAGGGGCGCTACGGGCAGTGCATCGAGGGCGGCGGCTGGGTCCTCGGCCACAGCATCGACGGCACCCAGGCCGAGTACGTCCGCGTCCCGTACGCCGACACCTCGACCTACCGGATCCCCGACGGCGCGAGCGATGAGGAGATCCTCATGCTGGCCGACATCCTCCCGACCGGCTACGAGGTCGGCGTCCTGGCCGGAGGCGTGCGGCCCGGTGACGTGGTGGCCGTCGTGGGCGCCGGGCCGGTCGGCCTGGCCGCGATCGCCTGCGCGCGGTTGTTCAGCCCCAGCCACGTCATCGCCATCGACCTGTCCGACACAAGGCTCAAGGCAGCCATGGAATTCGGCGCCGACGTCACCGTCAACGACTCCGCCGAGGACGCGGCGGCGGTCATCAGGGACCTGACCGGGCGGCTCGGCGCGGACGTGGCGATCGAGGCCGTCGGCACGGCGGCCACCTTCGAGCTCGCGGTGAAGCTGGCCCGGCCGGGCGGGCGCATCGCGAACGTCGGCGTGCACGGCAAGCCCGCCCTGCTGCACCTGGAAGACCCGTGGACCCGGGACACCCCCATCACCACCGGTCTGGT
>JAWWPV010001108.1:0-3990 GCA_033854775.1 Trebonia sp. | reverse complement strand
ACCGCTCCCTGGCGAGGAGCCGTCCGAGGTGTGCGGCGGTGTCCTGCAGCGCCTGGCTCGCGGCGTCCGCCTCCCGGACGCCGAATCGTCCGGCCCGCACGGTGAAATCGCCGTCGCCGAGCGCCCGGGCGTCCCGGGTGAGCCGCTCAAGCGGTGCGGCGAGCCGTACTGCCTGCCGCCAGGCGATCACCGCGGCGACCGCGATCGCCGCGGCCGCGAGCACCGCCATCGTCGCCCACGCCCGGTACACGCGGGCCGTCACCACGGAGAACGGCTCGGATGCCCGGACCGAGCCGACCGTCCGCTGATCGGACGGAACGGGAGCGATGACCACGAGGTCCGACCCCTCGATGCCGGACCTGACCCCGGCCGCGCCGGACTTGCCGGCCAGCCAGGACCGGGCCGGTCCCGCCCCGGCCATCCGGTGGCCGGCCACGTCGTAGACGCCGATACTCGTGGACGCCACCGTGGCCAGCAGCCGCTTGCCGCCGGCGGAGAGCGAGTCGCCCGTCAGCGTGTCCGGCACGCTGGCGGCGACCCTGGTCGCGTCTTCCTGCAGCGCGCTCACCGCCTCGGCGCGATAGAGCCGCTGGACCGCGAGGCCGAGCGGCAGCGCGAACACGACTACCGCGAGGGTGGTCACGGCCACGATTGACAGCATGACACGGTGGCGCAGTGAGGGTCCGCCGGACGGCTGGGTCATGGGTAAAAGTTATTTCACCTTGCGCTACGACGGCGATTACCAGGCGTTCAGTAGCTTCTGCGATATGGACACCGCAGCCCCCGCTGGCACATCATCGCGCCTGCTCATCGCGCCCGCAGTCCTCCTCCTCACCGCGGGCGCCGCCGTCGCGTGCTCATCCGGCTCGCCCTCGGCCACGCGGCCCGCCGGCACTTCCTCGTCGGGTACTGCCGCGGGCACGGCTTCCGGGGCGACTGCCCTCGCGGCGGCCGGCACCGAAACCCCGCCGCCCGGCGACATCCCCGACAGCACGGTTTACCTCCCCTACCGGGCGCCGGCCGGCCAGTACCAGGTGAAGGTCCCGGAAGGCTGGGCGCGGACGGTGACGGGCGGCGGGATCTCCTTCACCGACAAGCTCAATACCATCAGCGTGACCGTAGTCAGTGCCAAGGCGCCGACGCTCGCATCGGCCCGCACCGTCGAGGTGCCGAAGATCCAGGGCGCGGTCCGGCACTTCACGCTGGCTGGCATCGGCGCCGTTCAGCGGCCCGCGGGCAGCGTCGTGCTGATCCGGTACTCCGCCGACAGCCAGCCAGATCCGGTGACCGGCAAGGTCTACCCCGATGCGGTGGAACGCTACGAGTTCTCCAGGAACGGCCTTGAGGCGATCGTCACGGTCTCCGGCCCCAAGGGCGCCGACAACGTGGATCCGTGGCGCACCGTGACCAGCTCGTTCCGCTGGCTGCGATGAGCGCGTCGGCCATGCCGCCGGAGGCGGTGCTCCAGGCGCGCGACCTCTACCGGTTCTACCGGGCAGGCGACGAGGAAACCCTGGCGCTGCGCGGGATCAGCCTCACCGTCGGGGGAGGCCAGGTTCTCGTGGTCTCCGGGCCGTCGGGATCGGGCAAGTCGACCTTGCTCGCCTGCCTGGCCGGCCTCGACGAGCCCGATGGCGGCAGCGTCTGGGTGCGCGATTCCAGGCTTAGCCACCGGCCAGAACCCGAGCGGGCCGCACTCCGCGCCAGGCACGTCGGCGTCCTCTTCCAGTCCGCGAACCTGCTCGAGCACCTGACTGTCGGGCGGAACATCGAGCTCGCCCAGCGGCTCGCCCGGCGCCGCGACGCCGGCCGTGCCCGGGCGCTGCTCGACGCGGTGGGCCTGGGCCGCCGAGGCGGTGCCCGGCCGAGCGAGTTGTCCGGTGGCGAGGCCGTCAGGGCCGGACTTGCCGTGGCGCTCGCCAACAACCCGGACGTGCTGATCGCCGACGAGCCGACCGGGGAACTGGACGGCGGCACCGAGGCCGCGGTGCTGCGGCTCATCAGGGACCAGGCCGCCGGCGGCACCGCCGTGGTGATCGCCTCGCACTCCCCGGCGGTCACCGCGCTCGCGGACCAGGTACTCCAGATCAAGGACGGGCAGCTGCAGTCATGAGCACCACTGATGAAGCCAGGCGCGGGCCAGCGGCGCAGACGGCAACCGAACTGATCCGCTGCGCCGGCCTGACCCGGGTCCACGGCCGTGGGCCGGTCAAGGTCACCGCGCTCCGCGACGTCAGCTGCGTGCTGGGCACGGGCATGCGGGTCGCGCTCACCGGGCCCTCGGGGTCAGGGAAATCCACCCTGCTGCACCTGCTCGCGGGACTCGACCGCCCGACATCCGGGACCATCGAGTGGCCGGGCCTTGGCGGCAACCCGTTCGGCCGTCCCGGCGTGGTCGGGATGGTGTTCCAGGGGCCGAGCCTGTTGCCGCCGCTCGACGTCACCGAGAACGTGGCCCTACCGCTGCTGCTCGCCCACGTCGCGGCGAGCGAGGCCCGCGAGCGTGCCCTGGTGGCGCTGCGCGAAGTCGGGCTCCATGGCCTCGGCTCGCGACTGCCCGAGGAATTGTCCGGCGGCCAGGCGCAGCGCGTCGCGGTGGCCAGGGCGCTCGCGATTGAGCCAAAGCTCATCCTCGCCGACGAGCCCACCGGCCAGCTCGACTCCGCCCACGCGCAAGAGGTCGCGGACCTGCTGCTCGGCGCCGCGACCAGGCTCGGCGCCGCGCTGGTGCTCGCCACGCACGACCAGGCACTCGCGGGCAGGCTTCCCATCCGCTGGCGGGTGGCCGATGGTCGCCTCGACGGCGCTTCCACCACAGGCACTCCCGTCGGCCCGCCGGCCGCCGGCGACCGCACGGAGGATTAAAACCGGTGCTCACCCTGATCTGGCTGCGCGGCCTGCTCGGCCGCCGCGGCGGCCGGCTCGCTGCCGCCGCTCTTGGCATCACGTTCGCGGTGGCACTGCTCGCCGCGCTCGGCAGCTTCCTTGGTGCCTCCAAGGCGACCATGACGCAGCGCGCCATCCAGCAAGTGGCGGTGGACTGGCAGGTCCAGGTGGCCACCGGGGTGAACGCCGCCAGCGTCATCGCCACCGTCAGGGCCGGGTCGCCGGTCGCCGCCGCGCTTCAGGTCGGGTACGCGGCGATTCCCGGCTTCACCGCGACCCAGGGCTCCACCACTCTGACTACGGGGGCCGGCCTGGTGGTTGGCCTGCCAGCGGGCTATCCCGCCACGTTTCCCGGCGAGCTGCGCTTCCTGGCCGGAACGCGGCACGGCGGCGTGCTGCTCGCCCAGCAGACCGCGGCGAACCTCCATGCCGCCGTGGGCGACACCATTGCCATCGCCAGGCAGGGCCTAGCGCCGCTCCAGGTCAAGGTGGACGCCATCGTCGACCTCCCGCAGGCGGACTCGCTGTTCCAGAAGGTCGGCGCGGTGCCTGGTGCCCAGCCGCAGGCCCCGCCGGACAACGTGCTGCTCGTCCCGGCCGCCGAGTGGCACAAGATCTTCGACCCGCTCGCGAAGACCCGGCCCGACCTGGTGCAAACGCAGTGGCACGTGCGGCTCAGCCACGCGCTGCCCGCCGATCCGGCCGCCGCCTTCACCGCCCTCACCGCCCAGGCGGGCAACGCCGGGGCCCGGCTGGCGGGCGCGGGGCTGATCGGAGATAACCTCGGCGCGGCGCTCGGCGCGGCCCGTGAGGACGCCCTCTACGCGCAAGTGCTCTTCCTCTTCCTCGGAGTGCCCGGGGCGCTGCTGGCGGGCGTGCTCACGGTCATGATCGCCAGTTCCGGCGCCGCGCGCAGGAGACGGGAACAGGCCCTGCTGCGGACCAGGGGGGCGGCTGCCCGCCAGGTGCTTACGCTCGCCGCCGTCGAGGCTCTGGCCGCTGGCCTGGCGGGCAGCGCCGCGGGGCTCGTGCTCGCCGCGATCGTCGGCCGCGTCGAGTTCGGGTCGGCCGGCTTCGGCGCCAACGGGACGACCGCGGCCGCGT
>JAWWPV010001107.1:0-6140 GCA_033854775.1 Trebonia sp. | reverse complement strand
TCGTCGAGCGCCGCGGGGAACGGGTGCTCCGGCGCCAGCCGGTAGTCCACGCTGCGCACCTCGCAGCCGGCGCCGTCGGCGAGCGACCGGCAGAACTGGTCGGAATACCCGAGGTCACCAGTGATCCAGCCGCCGCCGTGGAACCACACCAGGATCCGGCCGGTGCTCAGTCGCCGCGGGACGTAGCGGCGGGCGGTCAGCTCCGGGCCCAGCCGCTCGTCGGTCACCGCGCGCATCGGCGGTCCGGACGCGCACAGCGGGTCGCCGGCCCGGACCCGCTCGCGCATCGCCGCGGGCGCCAGGCCTGGCATCGGCGGCGCGCCGGACGCGCGCGCCGCGTCGAGCAGCGTGGCGTAGGTCGCATCCAGCCCGGGAAACTGGCTGGCCAGCGAGGTCTCCGGCGGTGCGGAGGTCATCGTGCCCTCAATTCATGCTATTCATGTTCAGGTATTTGGTTATATCGTAACCTGGTGGTCAACAATTCGGAACAGGGCGGCTCGTATGACGCGGTCGTCGTCGGGGCCGGCTTCGCCGGCCTGTACATGCTCTACCGGCTGCGCGCCGCGGGCTTCTCGGTGCGCGTCTTCGAGGCCGGGGACGGGGTCGGCGGCACCTGGTACTGGAACCGCTACCCGGGCGCCCGCTGCGACGTGGAGAGCGTGGAGTACTCGTACTCGTTCTCGCCGGAACTAGAGGCGGAGTGGGAGTGGACCGAGCGGTTCGCGACCCAGCCGGAGATACTCCGGTACCTGAACTACGTCGCCGACCGGTTCAGCCTGCGCCCGGACATCCAGCTCCGGACGGCGGTGACCGCGGCCCGCTACGACGAGGCGGCCGGGCAGTGGGACGTGACGCTGGACGACGGCACCGCCGTGCGCGCCCGCTACGTGATGATGGCCACCGGCTGCCTGTCCACGGCGCGGACCCCGGACTTCGCCGGCCTGGACTCGTTCCGCGGGGCCACGTACCACACCGGCCACTGGCCGGCCGGGGGCGCCGACTTCACCGGGCAGCGGGTCGGCGTGATCGGCACCGGCTCGTCCGGCGTCCAGGCCATCCCGCTGCTGGCGCAGCAGGCGGCCGAGCTTTTCGTCTTCCAGCGCACGCCCAACTTCACCCTGCCCGCCCGCAACGCCCCGCTGGACCCCGGCAGGGTCGAGTACTTCCGGGCCCACCGCGCCGAACTGCGCGAGCAGGAGCGCAGGAGCCGCAACGGGACACTGCGCCAGAACTACGACGAGTCGGCGGTGACCGCCCCGGCGGAACTGCGCGAGCAGCGATTCGAGCACTGGTGGACGGTCGGCGGCAGCGACATCATCGGCACCTTCCGGGACCTCACGGTGGACCAGCGGGCCAACGACCTGCTGGCCGACTTCCTGCGCGGCAAGATCCGCGCGATCGTCCGCGACCCGGGCGCGGCAGCCAAGCTGAGCTCGCAGCACTACCCGGTCGGGGCCAAGCGCATGTGCCTGGGCACCGACTACTACGAGACGTTCAACCGGGACAACGTCCGCCTGGTCGACCTGCGCGAGGCGCCGCTCGAGTCGCTGACGCAGGCCGGGATCCGCACCTCGGAGCGCGAGTACGACCTTGACTCGATCGTCTTCGCGACCGGCTTCGACGCGATGACCGGGTCGATCCTGCGCGTCGACATCCACGGCCGGGACGGGCGGTCGCTGCGCGAGGACTGGGCCGCGGGCCCGCACACATACCTGGGATTGGCCTGCCACGGGTACCCGAACCTGTTCCTCATCACCGGGCCGGGCAGCCCGTCGGTGCTCAGCAACGTGGTCGTCTCAATCGAGCAGCACGTCGAGTGGGTCAGCGACCACCTGGAATTCCTGCGCAAGCGGGACCTCACCACCACCGAGGCCGCCTACGAGGCCCAGGAGGAGTGGGTCGCGCAGGTCAACGAACTGGCCGGCCGCACGCTGATGCTGAAGGCCGCGTCCTGGTACCTGGGCGCGAACGTGCCGGGCAAGCCGCGCGTGTTCATGCCGTTCATCGGCGGCGTCGGCCGCTACCGGGAGATCTGCGAGGCGGTGGCGGCCGAGGACTACCGCGGCTTCGTGACCTCGCCCTGAGCGGTGCGGCAGCCGCCCGCTTCGACTTCTTGCGCAGTCGCGAGACCGCGGCGGTAGCGGCAGTGGCGCATGCCGTGGCCGTGGGCGAGCTCGCAGACGGTGCCCTCGATGCCGGACCGGACGGCGTAGCACTTGTGCCAGGCGGACCCCCGCAAGGCTGGCCCGCCAGCATGACCAGCGTTAGCCAAACGCCAAGATCCCCGACAGAGTCAAAGCTAAGACACGGGGACCCGCCTCAGTTACGGCTGAAAAGGAACACCCGGGTCAGCTGCGGCGGCCGGCCTCGAGGAAGGCGCCCGGCTCGGCGTACTTGCCCCGGGCGAACGGCGAGTCGCCGCCGATGGCGGTCAGCCCGCCGTCCACGACCATGACATGCCCGGTCACGAACGACGCGTCGTCGCTGGCCAGGAAGCTGACCGCGGCCGCGATGTCCGCGGGCAGGCCGGGCCGGGGCCGACCGCGCGCCGCGTCCGCGGTCATCGCCTGCGTAACCTCGTCGATCGCGGCGGCGTCACCGAGCACCAGGTCGGCGGTCATCGCCGAGACCACCGCGCCCGGCATCACCGCGTTGACCCGGATGCCGTGCCCCCGCAGCTCGGCGGCGACCGAGCGCATCAGGCCCAGGATCCCGGCCTTGGCGGCGCTGTAGGCGTGGTTGCCGATGCCCCCCACGACGGCTGCCGGGCTGGTGGTCGCGATGATGACCCCGCTGCCCTGGGGGATCATCACCCGGGCGGCGTGCTTCATCGTGACGAACACGCCGCGCAGGTCGACCGCCCAGGTCAGGTCGACGTCGGCCATCTTGCTCTTCTCGATGGGGCCGTATGCGCCGAAGATCCCCGCGTTGGCGAACGCCACGTCGAGGCGGCCGAATTCTGCCACGGCGAGGTCCACCGCGGCGGCCACGCCGGCCTCGCTGGTCACGTCGGTGGCGATGGCCCGGCAGCGGCCGCCGAGGTCGGCGGCCAGCTTGGCCGCGGCCGCGCCCTGGAGGTCGGCGATCACGACGCTGGCCCCGTCGGCGGCCAGCCGCCGTACGGTGCCCTCGCCGATCCCGCTGGCCCCGCCCGTGACCAGGGCTACCTTGCCCGCCAGCTTCCCTGACGCGGACGCCTGCGCTGGTGTGTCGGTCATGCCCGGCTCGCCTCACTCTCACGGTTAGCTGCCGGCAGGTCGGACGGCAGGGGGTCGGTCCCCGGCCAGGCGATGGGGAGATCGCCGGTCATCGCCTGCGCCATGGCCGCCCACGGCAGCGCGTAACTGAAGCGGATTACCCGGCGGGCGAACCGCCATTTCCCGTCCACCCGGACGTAGTCGTCGAGGTAGCGCATCGCGCACAGCACGGTCTGCCCGGCGATGGCGAGCTCTCCCCGGCTGGGCACCACGCCGCTGGCGTGGTCGTCGTCGGCGAACTCCAGGGTCTGGGTGAGTGCGCTGTGGATGGTCCGGCCGTAACCGGACCTGATCGACCGCAGCACGCCGACCACGCCGCCGGGCCCGGTCTGGCCGGCCATCGACGCGTCCGCCGCGAACAGCTCCAGCAGCGCGTCCCAGTCGCAGTCGTCGATCGCGAGGCAGTAGCGGTCGGCGAGTTCGCGCAGTTCCGCCCGGTCCTCCAGGCGCCGTATCCGGCGCGGCAGGTCATCTGAGTTCATCGGTACTCCTCCAGCCCGCCGCGGTGCGGTGAGATGTAGCCAGCGGCCCTACGTTGCCGATATTCGTCGAATCATTATCATAGATCACGGCGATTGCCGAGCTCAACCAACTGCGGGCTCAACCAGAGGAGCATGATGACGCGGTACTACACCGACCTCAAGCCGACCGATCCCGACATGAGCCGCTGGACGGTAGCGCACGTGCTGCGCGGGCACGCCGAGCGGCGGCCGTCCGCCATCGCCCTGGTCGCGCCCGAGGAAGGCCGCGAGTTCAGCTACGCCGAGCTGCTGGAGGGGGCGGAGCGGGTGGCCGGCGGCCTGCGGGCCGGCGGCGCGGCCGACGGCGACCGGGTCGTCATCATGGCCGCGAACTCCTCCAGGTTCGTGTTCAGCTGGCTCGGCTGCGGCGTGGGCGCCCTGGTCCAGGCGCCGATCAACACCGCCTACGAGGGAGAGTTCCTGCGCCACCAGGTCGGCCTGGTGCAGGCGCGCTGGGCCGTGATCGACGACGTGCACGCGCCGCGGTTCACCGCGCTGCGCGACGAGCTGCCGAGCCTGGACGGCTTCTGGGTCATCGATACCGGGCAGCTCGTCCCGGCGCTGGACACGCTGCGCGGCGCCGGCTGGGCCGCTGAGTCCTGGGACACGCTGGTGGCCGCCGACCGGCTGGTACTACCCGATCCGGTCCCGCAGTCGCTCGCGTCGGTGTTCTACACCTCGGGCACCACGGGACCGTCCAAGGGCGTCGCGATGCCGCACGGGCAGATGTACATGTTCGGCTCGATCATCGTCTCCCTCACCCGGCTGACCAGTGCCGACACGTACCTGACGGTGACTCCGCTGTTCCACGGGAACGCCCAGTTCATGGCCGCCTACCCGGCCCTGATCGCCGGCGCCAGGGTGGTCATCCGGTCCCGGTTCAGCGCCAGCCGGTGGGTCGACCAGCTGCGCGAGAACCACGTCACCGTGACCAACATGATCGGCGTCATGATGGATTTCATCTGGAAGCAGCCGCCGCGCCCGGACGACACGGACAACGTGCTGCGCTGCGTATACGCCGCGCCGACGGCGTTCTCGGTGCTGCCGGAGTTCATGGAGCGGTTCGGCATCGAGGCATTCGTTGACGCGTTCGGGCTGACCGAGACGTGCGCGCCGATCATGGCCCCGTACGGCGAAATGCGCCCCGCCGGGGCTCAGGGGCTCCTGGCCAGCGACTGGTTCGAGGCCCGGCTGGTTGATCCGGAGACGGACCAGGAGGTCCCGGTGGGATCGGTGGGCGAGCTCGTCGTCCGCTACAAGCACCCGTGGACGTGCAGCATGGGGTACTACGGGATGCCGGAGAAGACCGCCGAGGCCTGGCGCAACCTCTGGTTCCACACCGGCGACGCGCTGCGCCGCGACGCCGACGGCTGGTACTACTTCGTCGACCGCTACAAGGACACGCTGCGCCGCCGCGGCGAGAACATCAGCTCGTATGAGGTCGAGCAGGTGATCCTGGCGCATCCCGCGATAACCGAGTGCGCGGTGATCGGCGTCCCCGCCGACGAGGAAGCGGGCGAGGACGAGGTGCTCGCGGTGGTCGTCACGGCCGGAGCCGTGGACGCGGCCGAGATCTGGGACTGGTGCACCGGCCGGATGCCCGGCTTCGCCATCCCGCGGTTCATCCGGTTCGCCGCCGCGCTGCCCCGCACGCCGTCGGAGAAGATCCGCAAGGCCGAGCTGCGGACCGACGGCACGGCGGGCGCGTGCGACCGAACGGCCCGCGTCGCCGCATCCTGAGCGGACCCGCGTCGTCGCCCCCTGGGGGGAACGGCGGGGCGCGCGGGCGCACTGCCCTGCTCTCGTCCGGTCCGGCTTCGCCCCGCCCCGGCACCCAGTCCGGACCAACCGGCACTTTAGCCTGGACCAGGGCCAACATTCATATGTATAGTTAGCATCAATATGACACAGAAGCAGCTGGACACGGAGTGGTCGTGAGCGACCCGCGATCGGCACCGCCCGGCGGCGGGGCAGCGGCACCGGATCCAGCCGGGCCGTCAGGCACTCCGGCCCGGCCTTTTCCGGCACCGGTGGACGCCGAGTTCGCCGATTTCTTCGCCGGCCTCGCGCGACGCCAGCTCACGGTCCGGCAGTGCACGGCCTGCGAGACGGTCCAGTGGCCGCCGCGCCTGCTGTGCTCGCGGTGCCGCGGGGACGCGTTCCGTCCGGTCACGATCGGCGACCGCGGGGTCGTGCACACCTTCACGGTGTGCCACCGGGCGTTTGACCCCTGGTTCGCGTCCCGGGTGCCCTACGCCGTCGTGGTGGCCGACCTCGGCGCGGGCATCCGGCTGACCGGCAGCTACCTGGGGGACGACCTCGACGCGCTGCGCTGCGGGCTGCCGGTCCGCGCCCAGTACGT
>JAWWPV010001106.1:0-5234 GCA_033854775.1 Trebonia sp. | reverse complement strand
CCTACCCAGGCACCCGATCGTGCCCTCGCCCACCGCAACAGCCCTCGCGCTGCAATCCCACCGGTCACGCGTACGCCCGGCCGGGAGCCGACTTGGCCGCGCACGGCGGCGATACCGCCCGGAGATGCGGCTGAAGGTCGTGCCGTCGGTGAGCGGGCTCACGGTCCTTATCCTTTGCCGGGGTCAGATTGCTTGCTTGCTGAGGGCATCAGCGGCCGCGGCAGGCCGAGGAACCGCTGCGCGATGATGTTTCGCTGAATCTCCACAGTCCCGCCGTAGATCGCGCTGCCTGGCGCGAAACGGTGGCCCCATTCGAACGTGCCGTCCTCGACAGCGCCGCTCTCGCCCCGAGCGATGAGTGAGTCGGGCGCCGCGAGGTCGATCAGGTCGGCGGCGTCCTGGATGAGCAGCTCGGCCGCGACGACCCGGCCCATCGCTCCTGGCGTACTGCGAGCTACCTCGATGTCCATCGCCACCTGAGCCAGCCGGGCGGCCGTGGCCTGCTCGTCGATGGGCGCGTCTCCGTCCGCATCCGGCGTCACCGCCCACCGGTGCGCCGCCGCGAAGATCCTTTGCAGGCTTCGGTTGTGCCATGCCCCCTGACCATTGATCTCGCCCAGTCCCTGGCCATTCGCGGTGCCGATTCCGTGCTCCTCGTCAAGCGGCGCCGACAGGACGCTCCAGCCGCCGTCGACCGGACCCAGCCGGTACTTGTCGGTGATGCGGACGTCGCCGTAGTAGACGACGTTGGTCCGCTCGCCGCCCAGCGTCTCGATCGGACCGACGCTCACCCCCGGGTCGTCGAGGGGAACGAGGAACATCGTCAGGCCCTTGTGTTTGGCCACTTCGGTGTTCGTCCGGGCCAGCAGGAAGCTGAACTGGCTGACCTGCGCCCCGGTGGTGAACATCTTGGACCCCTTGATGATCCAGTCGTCGCCCGCACGCACCGCCCGGGTACGGACGGCGGCCAGGTCCGATCCTGCATCGGGCTCGGTGTAACCGAGGCAGATACGAATAGCGCCGGACGTCACGCCGGGCAGCACCTCGGCCCGGAGTTCGTCGCTGCCCCACGCCTTCACCGCCTCGGCACCGATCGCCGTGGTGTCTATGATGTTGATGGGTGCGGCTTGCCGGCTCAGCTCGAGCGCGAGTATGTGGCGGCGCACCGGGTCGAGAGCCGCGCCGCCCTCGTCCGTTCCCCAATGTGGCATCAGCCAGCCCCTCGCGCCCATGGCCCGCTGGAAAGGCTCGTAGAAGTCACTGCCCGCTACATGAACCGCGGCGCGAAGGTCATCGGTTAGCTGCTCATCGAGGAATTCGCGCAGCTCGGCCCAGAACGCCCGGGCCTCATCGGTCAACTCCACCACACCGAAATCCACCGGAACTCCTACGCCGTCATCTGCGGCGCCCACCCGTTGCGGATGGCGTCGGCGATCACGGACAGCTCGTGGTTCGGATCCCCGTAGACCAGTGGCCAGCCCTTGGCGCGGCGGAAGTACAGCTGCTCGTCGGAGTCGCGGGTGAACCCGAAGCCGCCCTGAACGTGGACGCCGACAGCCGTGGCCCTGACCGCCGACCTGATCGAGTGCAGGTAGGCCATCGGCACCAGCGCCTCGGCCGAGGCCGGCTCATGCTCGGAAAACCATGCCGCCTTCCAGGTCAGGTGACGGCTGCCGGCCGCGCCGGCCGCGGCATCGACGAGGGAGTGCGCGATCGCCTGGAACGTGCCGATCGGCGCACCGAACGCGTGCCGGCTCTTGGCAAAGTCGATGCCGAGCTCGACGGCGCCAGCCGCGAGCCCGGCGAGCGCGGCGGCCGTGAGCAGCTTCCATTCCTGCCGCGCCCGGGCCATCAGGGCCACGGCCGCGGGCCCATGCGCGAGAACGGTGCGGGCTCCAGCCGGCCCGGTCGCGTCCAACCGGGCAAGTGGCGCGCAAGCCTGGTTACGGACATGCGCGAGCGGCCGCGCCGGCTCGAAGAGCACAAGCTCAGCACCGTCATGGCAGAGCACCGCGTCCGCGATCGCCCCAGCTGGCACGAGCTGCCTGCGGCCGGCCTGCACCGGGGAGAGCGCCACAGCCACGACACAGCTGGCCTCTGCCAGCCGGTGCAGCCATTCAGTTGCCGGAGCAGTGCCGAGCCGTTCGAGCATGTGCGCCGCGACGATGGATTCGATCAGCGGGAGCGGCGCGAGATAGCGGCCGTACGGTTCGGCCACCAGAGTCAAGTCGACCAGCGAGGCGCGACCGCCTGCCGCCGGATCACCCACGGCCATCGACACAGCGCCCAGCCGGCACAGGTCGGTCCAGAGTCCCGCGTCGAATCCGGTCGCCTCAGCGTCCCGCACGCGGCTGCTCGGGCATTCCTTACGGAAGAACTCCTCGAAGGCTTCCGCCAGAGCGCGCTGATCAGCGCTCAGGGCGTAGTCGTTGCGGCGAAGCGGCGGGCTCTCGGTCAACGTGGCCGCCCGCGGGCTGACGGGGGGACGAGGTGGGCGGTCACGAGCGCGCCTACTTGATGACGACCGGGTTGACCGGCGCGCCCGTGCCTTCGACGATCTTGAGCGGGCCGGCTGTGTACAGGAATTCGTACTGCCCGTCGTCCGCGCAGTCGTCGGCCAGATCCTCCAGCCAGGCCACCTCGGTCATGGCCACGCCCAGGTTGCGCATGAGCGCCCCGTGCAGCGGCATCGCCACGCCCGATGCGGGATCGACCGTCACTTCGTTGGCGATGGTGTCAGTGACGAGGTTCGGAATCTCCATCGCCTGGAACCACTCGGCCAGCGCAACGCTGAAGGTCAGGCCAGGCTCGAGGTACTTGCGGTAGAAATCGCGGCGGCTGACCTTGAAGAACTTCCCGATCCATCCGGTGCGGACGATCAGGATCGAGCGCCTGTCGATGGTCACGTTCTGCGTCTGCGCGCAGGCTAGCAGGTCTTCCTGGTCGAACGTCTCGCCCGGGTCGAGCACGTCCTTGCCACGATGACGAGCCATGTCGAGCAGCACACCCCGGCCCACGATTCCCCGCTCGGCGATCGGCGCGATGCTCGCCTTCGACATTCCGCCGATGGTGCTCTTCGCGTCGTAGCCATTCCACAATGCGTCGTCGTACCACACGTGCCCGAGGCCGTCGTATTGAGTCGAACCCTGCAGCGAGATGGTCATGACGTCGTCGGCATACTCGAGGCCGCCCGGGGAGACGGGCGCCTTCCCCGCCAGCCAGTTGCCCTTGTCGATCACGTTGTACCGCTGGATGCCCATCCGGCCAGGCCAGACCGGATCACCGGATGGGTTGCCCATCCGCACCTGCAGTGTGAAGACCTTCCCCTGCCGGACGGTGCCCACCGCCGCCAGGATGACCTCGGGAGTGAGGTAGTTGAGGCTCCCGACCTCGTCGTCCGGACCCCACTTGCCCCAGTTCGAGGGAGAGTCCTTGAGCAGGTCCGAGACCGCGGGAACCTGGTGGGCTTCTTCGCTCATTGCACGCCTGCCATGGTCGCCACCGCGGCTCCGCCACGCGCCCGCGCACCCCATCGGGCATATCCGACGGCCCGGGCGTGAGACCTCGCGCCACCCAGTTCGAGATGCAGCATCGCCATCCTCGCCGTGTAGTTAGTGATCCCGAACTCGTCCGTCACGCCGATCGCGCCTGCGACCTGGTGTGCGGACGTGATGACCTCGCGCATGCCTATCGCGGCATAATTCGCGGCAGATGCGGACGCGATGGTGTCCACCGGGTCCCATGCGGCACGCCGGGCGAGCCACTTGACCGCGTGCGACAACGCGTACGCCCGCGCGAGGCGGTGCTGGATCGACTGGAGCGCGCCGATCGGCTTTCCGAACGCCTGCCGCTCCATTGCGTACTTCGTAGCCCTGAGCGTCACGGCCTCCATCAAGCCGCCCGCTTCGGCGGCGAGCGCTATGCGCCACGCCGCGAGCAGCTTCACCGCGCTTCCCGCACCGAGTGATTCCCCTCCCGAGAACGTCACCCGACTGGTCGGGTATCCCCAGCGTGACTTCAGCGCTTCGATCTTGGCTGAGTCGGCATCGACCAGCCGTGCCTCGTCGCCCGCAAGAACCAGGAACGACATGGCCTGCTCGGCGAAGCGAACGATCGAGCCGGATTGCCGGTCGGCCAGGCCGACGACGCCTTGGAGCGACCGGCTGGTCACCAGCGGCGCCACCAGCGCACGGGCGGCGACCGGCGAACCGGGTGCCCCGGCCGCCGATTCCTCCACGACCAGCGCAGCGTCGACCGCCGACCCGCCTGAATTGAGGACATCGAGAAAGCCGGCGGATTCGAGCAATGCGAACGCCGGGAGGTCGGCCTCGTATGGGGCCGGCCATGCCGCGTTTGCGCGATGGCGACGCAGGACCGAGCGCACCGCGTCGATCAGCTCGCCCTGCTCGGGGCTCAGTTTGACGTCCATTGCTATCCCTTCGGCAGACCAAGCTGGTACCACGCAATCCCGTTCAGCGACATCTCGATGGACCCCCCGCCGATCGTCGAGAGGATCCCCGAGAACAGCTGGTAGTCCGCGCACGAGGTATCGAGCAGCCCGTCGATGCCGAGCACATCGAGGAAGGCGTGTGCCGCGCCCATTTCCATCTGGGCGAGGGCAACCCGATAGATCGCCGCCAGGTCCGGATATTCGTCGGACTCCTCGACGGCGGACTGGACGGCGACGTAGTTCAGCACCCGGCTGGCCAGGGTCGCCGCGGATGCTTCGCCCATCGTTTCCCAGAAGGCCTCGTCGTCGATGTCCACGTCGGCGGCGACAGCCTCGTCGAAGACCCGGTCAAGACATCGGTCCACCCATTCGTGGCGTGCGTTCCCGACCCGCTCGTTCGCCAGGAGCGTCCGGATGACGTTCCATCCCTCGTTCTCCCCGCCGAGCCGGTAGGACACCGGAACCTGCACGTCGCGGAAGAACACCTCGTGAACCAGGTGGGGAAAGTTCAGCGAGGCGATCTCGCGCACCTCGATGCCCTCGAGGTCCATCGGCACGAGCAGGACGGAGATACCGCGCCGGGGATTGTCCGTCTTCCACGTGCGCACCAGCAGGACGCTGTGCCGCGCCGCGTGAGCGTACGACGTCCAGATCTTCTGGCCGTTGACGACGTAGAAGTCGCCATCGCGAACCGCCGCCGTGCGCAGCGCCGAGAGATCGGAGCCAGCATCGGGCTCGGAGAATCCTTGGGCCCAGTTGGACCGGCCGGCCGCGATCGAGGTGA
>JAWWPV010001105.1:0-2859 GCA_033854775.1 Trebonia sp. | reverse complement strand
CGGCGCGAGGCGGTGCTGCGGGCCGGCGTCCAGTCCGTCTCGCTCGGCCCGGCTCTCGCGGCGGCGGCCGCGCTGGTCAAGACCGCGGAGGACGAGGCCAAGGTGGTGACCGAGCAGCTCGACGAGCCGGAGCGGGACGCACTGCGCCAGGCCTTCGGCGAGGGATCGACGGGCAAGGGCGTCGCCAAGGCGATGCGCGGCATGGCCGGGGCCATGAAGGACCTGGAGGACAGGCAGAAGTCCCGCGCCACCCGGGTCAAGCGCGACACCCTGGACGGCGCGCTGCTCGAACTCGCGGCGTTCTACCGCGACGTGCTCATGATCCAGGTCGGTGCCGACGTGGAGCTGGCCAATTCCGACCACCTCGATGACCTGCGGCGGCTGGCGCAGGTCACGACGCCGGAGTCGACGCTGCGCCGCATCCAGGCGGTGATGAAGTGCAGGGAACGGGTCACCCTGAACGTCGCGCCGTTGCTCGCGGTCGAGGAGCTGACGATCTCGCTCGTCCGCGGCTAACCGCGGTTTGCGGCCGGACACTGTTCAGCCGCGGTGACTTATGTTGGCCGCTGACCTGTTGCTCTTGGCGGAAACCGCCTTACGCTAGGCCGATGGGCATGATGATGGCGGTGAGCTTTGAGCGATACGGGCGGCTCTACTATCTCGACCCAGGCGGGCACCAGCCGAAGATCGGCGACAAGGTTCTCGTGGCCACGGACGGCGGTCCCGAGGTGGCCGAATGCGTGTGGGCGCCGCAGTGGATGTCGGAAGACATTGGCGGCCTGCCGGTCTGCGCCGGCCTCGCGGGCACCGAAGACCTTGAGCGGGACGAGGAGAACCGGCGCCGCCGGGCCGAGGGGCGGCTCGCCGCGCGACGGCTGATCCGCGAGCACGGGCTGCCGATGAAGCTCATCGCGGTCGACTTCCTGTCCGCGACCAACGTGTTCGTCGTGTACTTCAGCGCGCCGCACCGGGTGGACTTTCGCGCGCTGGTCAGGGACCTCGCCGCGCGGCTGCGGTCCCGTGTCGAGCTGCAGCAGATAGGCCCGCGCGACGAGGCACGCCTGCAGGGCGGGATCGGCCCGTGCGGCAGGGACCTGTGCTGCGCCACGTTCCTCAAGGACTTCGAGCCGGTCTCGGTCCGGATGGCCAAGGACCAGGACCTGCCGGTCAACCCGATGCGCATCGCGGGAGCGTGCGGGCGGCTGATGTGCTGCCTGAAGTACGAGCACCCGCTCTACCAGGACTTCAAGAAGAAGGCGCCGCGCGCGGGAACGCAGGTCGACACGCCGGAAGGGCCGGGCACCGTCGTCGGGCACAACGTCCCCTCCGACAGCGTCGTCGTGCGGATGGCCGGCGACGGCAGCACCTGCGCCTGCACGGTGGCCAGCGTCTGCGGCTCACGCAAGGCCTACGAGTCGACCCACACCACCGCCTAGAGAGGCTAGAGAGTAGCCGTGTAACGCTTTCCCCTTCCGAGGTACTAAACGGCGCAGCTGCGTTCAAATCAGGACCTATCCCCACGGAAGGGGAACCTCGTGAAGGCACTTGGTCGTCTCGTCCCTGCCGCCGCGGCGGCACTTGCGGTAGCGGCGTTCGCCGCACCTGCCGCGTCCGCCGCCACTAGCTCAGCGACCAGCCAGAACTCCCGGGGCGGGGCCGGCGGCGCCGTGTTCGCGCTGACCGATAACACCGCGGGCAACGCCGTGGCCGCCTACCACCGTGCCCCGGACGGCACTTTGACGGCCGCGGGCAGCTACGCCACCGGTGGCCTGGGCGGCGTTCTCACCGGGTCGGTCGTCGACCACACCGCCTCACAGGGGGCGCTCGCCTACGACGAGGCCCACGGGCTGCTGATCGCGGTCAACCCGGGAAGCAACACCATCTCCGTCTTC
Source organism: Trebonia sp. (assembly GCA_033854775.1). Classification (GTDB taxonomy): domain Bacteria; phylum Actinomycetota; class Actinomycetes; order Streptosporangiales; family Streptosporangiaceae; genus Trebonia. Next base: position 967 of record JAWWPV010001105.1, on the reverse strand, counting down.
CTGGTCCACGGTGACCGGCTCACGCTCAGCCAGGTCCTCCCGTCCGGCGGCGACTTCCCGGTGAGCGTGACCGTGCACGGGGACCACGCTTACGTTCTGAATGCGCTTGGCGGGGGGTCGCTCTACGGATACCGGATCGCCGGAGAGCACCTGGCGCCAGTCCCCGGTTCTTACCGTGCCCTTAACCTCGGGACCACGGCCGCGACGCAGTTCACCGCGACGCCAGGGCAGGTCGCGTTCACGCCGGACGGGACGCGGCTGCTCGTGACCACGAAGGGCGCGACGAACGACGTGGACGTGTTCTCGGTCCGGGCCGACGGGCGGCTTTCCGGGTCGCCGGTAGCCAACTCCCTGCCAGGGGACGTGCCGTTCGCGGTCGCGTTCGACGAGGCCGGGCACGTAGTGCTCGCCGAGGCCGGGCCGAACGCGGTCGCGACGTTCACGCTGTCGCGCGGCGGCAAGCTGACCCAGCTTGACGTGGCGGACACCGGGCAGATGGCCACCTGCTGGGTGGTCAGGGCCGGCCAGTACGTCTACGCGTCCAACGCCGGGAGCGGCTCGGTCTCCGGATACGGCGTCAGCCGGTCCGGCGGGCTGACGGCGCTCGGGAACACCACGACCGCCGCGGGGACCGTGGACGCGGCTTCCGCCGCGGGCGGCCGGTTCGTTTACGTGCAGACGGGCAAGGCGGGCACCGTCGACGAGTTCGCCGTGGGGGCCGGCGGCGCGCTGACCCCGATCGGGTCGGTCACCGTGCCAGGCGGCGCCGGCGGCGAGGGAATCGCGGCCGCCTGAGGTTGCCTAGACATTGGATGAGCAGGGCCGGCCGTAAGGCCGACATCGCCGCACGGCCGGCCCTCGTTCCCCGCGATGCCATCGGTGCCGCGTTTGACGGTACGCTGCCAGCGATGGATGCGGACGCGTTGCTGCTGCGGCGCCTGCGGGACGGCGACGAGCAGGCGTTCGC
>JAWWPV010001104.1:0-7707 GCA_033854775.1 Trebonia sp. | reverse complement strand
CACCGGGCCGCATAACCCCGCCCGGTTGCCACAACCATCCGGCCGGCCGGCGGGGGCCGGGCTAGAGGCTGAGTTGGTCGATGAAGCGGTCGTTGAAGTCGGTCCTGTCGCTGAGTTCGACATATTTCACCTCCCCGAGGAGCGCCAGGGCCGCGGCGCGGTCACGGATGGAGAGGAGGGCCATCTTCGCGCCCTCGCCCGCCACGTTGCCGGCGGCGATGATGCGGCGCGGGCCGACGTCGGGGACCAGGCCGATGCGGATCGCCGACTTTGCGCTGAGGTAGGAGCCGAAGCTGCCCGCCAGGAGGACCTGCTTGATGTCCTCTGTCGTGAGGCCGGCCTCCTCTAGCAGGATGCGCCAGCCGGTGGCGATCGCGGCCTTGGCGAATTGCAGTTCGCGGATGTCGCGTTGTGAGAGGTAGACGCTGCTGGCCGGGTCCCTGTTGTCAGGATCTCCGGCCGCGGACCAGTGCAGGACGAAGACGCGCTCCTTGCCGATCATGGTCAGCCGCTCGGCCAGGCGGCGGACGGGGGCGGCGGCGCGCGGCGGCAAGTCCTGAACGAAGCGGCCCGACTCGTCGATGACGCCGGCGTCGACTAGGGCGGCCACGGCGTCGACCAGGCCGGAGCCGCACAGGCCCTTGGGGTCGGTGTCGCCGATGACGGTCAGCTTCAGGTCGCCGTCCTCGGTGACCGCGACCGCCTCGATGGCACCGTCGGCGGCGCGCATGCCGCAGCGGATCGAGGCGCCCTCGAAGGCCGGGCCCGCCGGGGCGGCGGTCGCCAGCAGCCAGTCGCGGCCGCCGAGGACGATCTCACAGTTCGTGCCGATGTCGATGAACAGGCGGATGCGGGGGTCGCGGTCCATGCCGCTGGCCAGGAGGCCGGCGGTGATGTCGCCGCCGACGTAGGCGCCGAACGCGGGGAAGACCACGGCGCGGGCCTGCGGGTGGGCGGGGACGCCCAGGTCGCGGGCGCGGACCTCGGGCAGCAGGCGGGCGGACATGATGAACGGTGCGACGCCGAGGGGCTCGGGGTCGATGCCGAGGACCAGGTGGACCATGGTGGCGTTGCCGGCCAGGGCGACCTCGTAGACCTCTGCTGGCGGTACGCCCCCGGCCCGGCAAACGGCGGCGCTGAGCTCGGCGAGGGTCTCCTGGGCGAGTTGCCGAAGCTTGTCGCGGGCGGCGGGGTCGAGCATGGTCGCGGAGATCCTGGCGATCACGTCGGCGCCGAATGGCTGCTGCTTGTTCAGCATCGACTCGACGGCGACCGGGGTCCCGGTGGTCAGGTCGAGCAGGGTGGCGACCACCGTCGTCGTGCCGAGGTCGAAGGCGAGGCCGAACACGCGGTCCGTGGTGTCGCCTGGCTCGACCGCGATCAGCGTCTCGTCGGCGACGACGGCGGTGACCTCGAAGTCCGACTGGCGGAGCGTGGTGCCGAGGGTCCGCAGGACGGCCAGGTCGGCGACCGGGTCGAGGTCGGTCAGCGCACCAAGGACCCGTTCGAGGTCGGTCACCTGGTCGGCGAGCGACGGCTCGGCGAGTTCCAGGTAGCGCTTGCGGACGGCGGGACGGAGGATGACCTGACGGCCGACGCCGACGGTGGCGGCCTTGGGCCGGGTGGTCAGCGGCGGCACCTCGACGTCGGCGTCGGCGGTGGCCGGGGTGCGGCAGGCGAGCCGCCAGCCGTCCCTGATCTCCTGCGCGGTGTAGGCGCGCAGGTCGAGGCTGGTCGGGAGCGGCGGGTCCGCCTTGAACCGGATGCGGCACTTCTTGCAGGTGCCGTGTCCGCCGCAGGTGGAGTCGATCGCGATGCCGTTCCAGCTCGCCGCGTCGAAGAGGGTGACCCCCCGCGGCACCCGCACCGGGCGGTCGTTGAACCGGAGGTCGACTCGCTGGCTCACGGCTCTACCGGCATCGCCTGGGCAGCGCGGTAGGCGGCGATCCAGGCGGCGCCCCAGTCGTCACGGCCGAGCAGCAGGTCGGCGGCCCGCGCCGCCGTGACGACCTGCGGGGTCCGGGCGTCCATGATCGCGCTGGTCAGGCCCTGCGCGGCGGCAAGCGGGAGGAACGCCGCCGTCAGCGCGTGCCGGTCGGGCATGCCGAAGGACAGGTTGGACGCGCCGAGCGTGGTGTTGACGCCGAACTCCTCCCTGACGAGCGCGAGCGTCTCCAGGGTCCGCATCGCGACGCCGGTGTCCGCGCCGACAGGCATCGCCAGGGGATCGATGACGATGTCCTCGACCGGGATCTGGTAGGTGTCCGTCGCGGTGCGGATGAGCTTCCTGGCGAGCACCAGGCGCTCTTCCGGGGCGTCGGGGATCTGCTCCTCGTCGTTGGGCAGGCCGATGACGGCCGCCCCGTACCTCTTCACCAGCGGGAGGATCGCGTGCAGCCGCTCGTCCTCGGCGGTCACCGAGTTGACCAGCGCCTTGCCCCGGTAGGTCGCCAGGCCCGCCTCGAGGACCTCGGGGATCGAGGAGTCGATCACCAGGGGCAGGTCGGTGCGGCGCTGGATGAGCGTGACCGCCCGCACCATGAGCTCGGCCTCGTCGGCGAGGGGCGCGCCCATGTTGACGTCGAGCAGCATCGCGCCGCCGGCGACCTGCTGCGCGACGTCGATCTCGATGCGGGACAGGTCGCCGTCGCGGAGCTGCCGCTGGAACTTGGCGCGGCCTGTGGGGTTGATCCGCTCCCCGATGATCGCGAACGGCTGGTCATGGCCGATCGTGACGGTCCTGGTCGCTGAGGAGACGATGGTGTGCACGTGCCGGTCCCCGGTCAGGCGTTGATGAGGGTGCGGCGGCGGTGGATGAGCTCCTTGGCCTTGACCACGGCGGCGGAGGCGTCGGCCGCGTAGCCGTCGGCGCCGACCACGTCGGCGTACTCCTGGGTGACCGGGGCGCCGCCGACCATGACGATGACCTGGTCGCGCAGGCCGGCCTTGGTCAGCGCGTTGATGTTCGCCTTGAACATCGGCATGGTCGTGGTGAGGAAGGCGGAAAAACCCACGACGTCGGGCTTATGCGCTCTTACCGCGTCAACGAACTTCTCCGGCGACACTTGCACGCCCAGGTCGATGACCTGGAATCCGGCCCCCTCGAACATGATGTTCACCAGGTTCTTGCCGATGTCGTGCACGTCGCCCTTGACCGTGCCCATCACGACCGTGCCGATCGCCTCCGCGCCGGTCTCGGCGAGCAGCGGGCGGAGAATCTCAAGCGCGCCGGCCATCGCCTTGCCCGCGATCAGCATCTCAGGGACGAAGAAGTCGCCGCGCTCGAAGCGCGCCCCGACCTCTTCAAGGGCCGGGATAAGCGCCTCGTAGAGCAGGGTCTCGGGGCCGAGCCCCTGGCTCAGGCCCGTGCGGGTCAGGTCGAGGACGGCGGGGCGGTTCCCGGTCAGCGTCTTGTCGTAGAGCTCGGTGAGCAGTTCGTCACCCGTCTTGCCGCCGGTCATGGGGTGCTCGCCTTCCTCGGGGTCCGCGGCCGGAAGCCGAGCGCGCCCGACAGGCCGGCCGCCTCCTCCACGCACCGGCGGGCCGCGTTCGCCCCCGCTTCCCGCGCCATCCGCGTGCTGGGCGCCGAGACGGACAGGGCCGCCACCACCGTGCCGTCATAGCGGAAGACCGGGGCCGCGAACGCGATGAGCCCGCGCTCAAGCTCCTCGTCGGTGACCGCGTAGCCGCGGGCACGGACAGCGGCGAGCTCGGCGCGCAGCGCCGCCTCGCTGGTGATGGTCTTGTCCGTGCACCGCTCGAGCTCGCCGCTTGGCAGCTTGGCCGCGCCGTAGGCGAGCAGCACCTTGCCGATCCCCGAGGCGTGCAGCGGAACCGGCCGCCCGATCCAGCTGGTGCCGCCGATCAGGTACGTGCAGTCGACCTGGGCGATCTGCTCGACGGCGTTCCCCGCGGCCACGCCCAGGTTGATCGTCTCCCCGGTGGCCACGGCGAGCCGGTCGAGGAAGGGCTGCGCGACCGCGACCAGGGACGTGTCCGCCCCGCCCCGCCACGCGAAGCTGACGAACATCTCGCCGGGCAGGAACCGGCCGTGGTCGTCGCGGCGAACCAGGTGGTTGCGCTCGAGCGCGAGCAGCAGCCGCGATGTCGTGGATTTCGCGAGCCCGGTGACCTCGGCAAGCTCGGTGAACGAGACCGGATCCGCGGCGTGCACGACTTCCGAGAGCAGGCGCGCGGCCCGGTCCACGGCCTGAGTGCCGTTGGGGTGGGTCATCGGCGCTTTCTACCTGTCCGTCCGCGGAACCTACTCATTGGGGCCTATTCCACTTTATGGAACCAAGTTCTACGATATGGACGTGTTTGTCAATAGAATGCCGCGCTACGAGATCCTTTCCTCCGGCGCGCTCGCAGTTCTCGACAAGGGCTGGCGGCGCATCGTCTCCGAGGTCGGCGTGCAGTTCGCCAAGCCCGAGGCGGTGGCGCTCTTCGCCAAGGCCGGGCAGCGGGTGGACGGCGAGGTCGTCTACCTGGACCCCGCGTTCGTGCTTGAGCAGATCGCCAAGGTGCCGCGCGAGTTCGACATCCAGGCCCGCAACCCGGCGAACACGGTGCACATCGGCGGCGACCACATGGTGTTCGGCGCGGTCTACGGGTCACCGTTCGTCCGCCAGGGGAGCGTCAGGCGGGACGCGACGCTGGCGGATTTCCACAACCTGTGCAAGCTCTCGCAGTCCTTCCCGCAGCTCGACACCGCGGGCGGGGTGATCTGCGAGCCGAACGACGCGCCGCTTGACTCGAGGCACCTGGACATGGTGCACGCGCTGGGCACGGTGACCGACAAGATCTACATGGGCAACGTGGTCTCGGGACCGAACGCCGCCGACACCCTCGCGATGACCGAGATCCTGTTCGGCGGCGGGGCAGGCAGGGACGCGGGCCGCGCGTCGATCGAGCGGACCCCGGCGGTGGTCTCGCTCATCAACTGCAACTCGCCGCTGCGCTGGGACGACCGGATGCTCGACGCGCAGTTCGAGTACTGCGCCGCCAACCAGCCCGTGGTGCTCACCCCGTTCCTGCTGATGGGCGCGATGTCCCCGGTGGCGATCCCCGCGGCCCTCGCCCAGCAGCTCGCCGAGGCCTTCGCCGGGATCGCGCTCGCCCAGCTGATCAGGCCGGGGTGCCCGGTGATCTTCGGGTCGTTCCTCTCCAACATCGACATGCAGTCCGGGTCGCCGTCCTTCGGCACCCCCGAGTCGGCCATCGGGCTGCTGTGCACCGGGCAGCTCGCGCGCCACTACGGGCTGCCTTTCCGCACCGGCGGCGGGCTCAACTCCTCGCAGACGGCCGACGCGCAGGCCGCCTACGAGGCGCTGATGACACTGCTGCCCACGTTCCTCGCCGGCACGAACTTCGTCATGCACGCGGCCGGCTGGCTTGAGGGCGGCCTGGTCAGCTGCTATGAGAAGTTCATCATCGACATCGAGCTGCTGCGCGAGCTCCAGGTGGAGTTCACCCCGCTGGAGATCACCGAGGAATCCCTCGCGTTCGGCGCGCACGTGGAGGTCGGCCACGGCGGGCACTTCCTCGGCGCGGCCCACACGATGGAACGGTTCAGGGAGTGCTTCTACCGGCCGCTGCTGTCGTCCACCGCGAACTTCGAGCGGTGGCAGCGGTACGGCGGGAAGGACACCACCGAGCGGGCCGGCGAGATCTGGCGGGCTGCCCTGGACGGTTACCAGCCGCCGCCGCTTGCTGACGCGATCCGCGCGGAGCTGGACGACTACGTTTCGCGTCGGCGGATAGAGCTTGGCGACTGATCAGGCGCAACCTCTTTGGGGCATACCACAAACGGGTTCCATGAACCCGCTGTATTGCTAAATCCATGCTCAGGGCCCGATGTATCGTGGGTGATATGAGCAAGTCGCAGACCGATGGTCTTCAGTTCGTCCTGACGCTGTCCTGCCCGGACAAGCCCGGAATCGTCTACGCGGTGTCGAGCTTCCTCGTGCAGCACTCCGCGAACATTATCGACAGCCAGCAGTACGGCGAGCCCGACGGCCTGTTCTTCATGCGCGTGCAGTTCTCCGTGCCGCAGCCCGGCCGGCCGGTCGCCGAGCTGGAGCGCGACTTCACCTGGGTCGCAGAGTCCTTCCACATGAGCTGGCAGCTGCACGACAAGTCCGAGCGGATCAAGGCCCTGCTCATGGTCTCCCAGCTCGGCCACTGCCTCAACGACCTGCTGTTCCGGTGGTCGACAGGCTCGCTGCCCGTCGATATCACCGGCGTGGTCTCCAACCACGACGTCTTCCGCGACCTCACCGAGTCCTACAAGCTACCGTTCCACTTCATCCCCGTGACCGCGGGCACCAAGCCGGCCGCCGAGGCCAAGCTCCTGTCGATCATCGACGAGACGAACACCGAGCTGATCGTGCTCGCCCGCTACATGCAGATCCTCTCCTCCGAGGTGTGCAAGCGGGTCGAGGGCCGCATGATCAACATCCACCACTCGTTCCTGCCGTCCTTCAAGGGCGCCAAGCCGTACCACCAGGCGCACGCCAAGGGCGTCAAGCTGGTCGGGGCGACGGCGCACTACGTGACGCCGGACCTGGACGAGGGCCCGATCATCGAGCAGGGCCTGATGCGGGTGGACCACTCCTACTCACCGGAGCACCTGGTCGAGGCCGGCCGCGACGTGGAGGCCCAGGTGCTCGCCCGCGCGGTCACCTGGCACGCCGAGCACCGCGTCCTGCTCAACGGCAACCGCACCGTCGTACTCGGCTAGCGGGGGCGACCCCCTGCACCCCCAGAACCCGGGCGCCTGAAGAGCTATACCTTGTCTTTGTGACTGATCCGGTTGTCGCGGTCCGCGGGCTGCGCATGGCGTACGGCAGCGTCGTCGTCCTTGAGGACATCGACCTCACCGTGACCACCGGCGAGGTGGTCGCCCTCACCGGGGTCAACGGCGTCGGGAAGTCGACGCTGCTGTCCTGCCTCGCGGGCTTTCGCCGTCAAGCAGACGGCACGGTGTCCGTGCTTGGCGGGCCGCCGCGCGACAACGCGGAGTTCTGGCGGTCGGTCGCGATCGTCGCCGACCAGCCGACCTGGTATCCGGGGCTGAGCGTCCGCGAGCTGCTTGAACTCGTGCTGATGACCCACCGGCCGGTGCGCGGCTGGTGCCTTCCCGCCGACGAGCTCGTCGAGATCTTCGGGCTGTCCGCCCGGGCGGACGCCAGCCCGCTGAGCCTGTCCTCCGGGCAGCGGCAGCGCCTGTCGCTCGCGGCGGCGCTCGCCCGGCCGAGCCGGCTGCTGCTGCTCGACGAGCCCGAGCAGTCCCTCGACGAGGGATTCCGGCAGGAGCTGGCGACGCTGCTCCGCGAGCAGTACGCGGCCAACGGCGGCACGGTCGTGATGGCGACGCACGATCACGAGTTCGCCACGACCGCCGGCGCGCGCATCGTCCCCCTGACCGACGGCCGGATCGACGGTGAAGCCGAAGACGGAATCACCGCGGACGACGGCATCACGGGATCCGTCTCATGACCGCCGGGCCGATGACCATAGCCGACGAGGAACCGGCGGTCAGCGTCGCGGCGGTCCGGTCGTTCCTCGGCAAGCACCGCCGCCGGAGCTGGGTCGACTTGTACGTCGCCGGCTTCGGCCTCGTCATTGTGGCAATCTACGCCTCCGACTTCCTCGCCAGCCCGCTCAGCCGGCTCGGCAAGCCGCCGAGCCACGCCGTCGCGACGC
>JAWWPV010001103.1:0-2828 GCA_033854775.1 Trebonia sp. | reverse complement strand
AGGAACGACGAGCAGAGGTACGCCGACGCCGTGGCGACGAGCAGCGGCTCGCGGATCACCACGCCCGCGCCGACCGCGAACAGCGCCGAGAGCACGGCGAGCACGATCGCGTGCTGCTCGGGCAGCGCTCCCGAGGCGATCGGCCGGTTCCGCTTCACCGGGTGCCGCCGGTCCCGGTCGACGTCGGCGACGTCGTTCACGAAGTAGACCGCGGCGGACGCGCAGCCGAAGGCGAACATGGCGAGCAGCGCGTAGCCGAAGCCGTCATTGCGGCCAAGCGAGGCTCCCGCCAGCGGCGCCGCGAACACCAGCAGGTTCTTCGGCCACTGCCGTGGCCGCGTCGTCATGATGACCGCACGCAGCCAGCGCGCGGGCGAGACGGCAACAGCCGCCGAAGCGGGCACCGCGGCCTGTGGCCCCGTGTCCTCACCCGGGGCGGCCGTCCTATCGAGCGTCACCGCGCGTAGACCGCGGTGAAGTCGCGGGTGGACGGGGTGTAGTAGGAGTAGGGGCTCGGCTGCTGTGTCGGCAGCAGCGGCACCGGCGTCGGGTCGCCCGGCTTGCCCTTGGCCTGGTAGTAGTCGAACTTCATCCAGGCCGGGTTGATGTCCATCTGCATGCCCTCGACCGCCCCGGCCCGCTGCAGCAGTAGCCCGAGGTCATGCGCGTTCAGGGCCGAACCGTAGACGTAGACGACCCGGCCGTCCTTGGTGACGCCGATCCCCGACCGCCAGACGTAGTAACCGCCGCCGAGCGTCGCGCCCCAGTTGCTCATCACGTCCGAGTTGGAGTTAGCCGCCACCTGGCCGTGGTCCACGAGCAGCTTGAGGTTCTGCCTGACGCCAGCGATCGACGAGTTCATCGTGAAGTCCCTGCCCCACTGGCCGATCTTGATCGCGCCGCTCTTGTAGTAGACGATCGACGCGGCGCCGGTCACGAGCGAGCCGTGGTGAATGCCGTTCAGGTAGAAGCCGCCACCGGCCGAGTCCAGCTTGAAGCCGCCGTTGAACGTGGCAAGCAGGCCCGTGCGCTGGCCAGCGGGGATGTAAGCGGGCACGCCCCAGTTCTGGGTGGTCCCAGGGTCTTCCGTGCCCGGTCGCAGCGAGAACTTGACCAGCCGCTGGTCGATCGACGCGATGCCGTTGACCTGCGACGTGTAGGTCGCGTCGCGCAGGAACGTCGTCAGGATCGCCGGCTCGCCCTTAACGCTTTCCACCACGCGCCACTGGCCCTCGCCCGCGATCGACGAGCCTGCGAGCGACTTGAGCGTGGCCGGGATGTCGGGCACGAAGGCGTTCTTGGCCTTGGTCTTCGCCGGACTGCCCGGGCTGAGCGCCTCGCCGCTCGGCACGGCGAGCGAGAACGACGGCTTGCCGCCCTTCGGCGGCGGGTTGTAGGACAGCCACTCGCCGAACGTCACGACCGGGCCGAGGTAGTGATCCCTGGCCCATTCCGCGAGGTTCGCGGTGAAGCCCTGGCCGTTGTTCTTGAAGGCCGTCTGGCCGGCGGAGAACATGACGAAAACGAGGAACAGCGCGACCAGGGCGCTGACGATGCGAACGGAGCGACGGCGGAACAGCCTGCGAGTGCGCCGGAAGCGCACCTTGCGGGTCGGCGGCGCGTCCTCCGGTGATTGCTCAAAGAGGCCCGGGCCACCAGGCCCCTGCCCCGGCCCCTGGTAGCGCTGGTCGTCGTACCGCTGCGGCTCCTCATAGCGGCGCATGTTTCCCTGCCTGCGGCCGTCCTGGTAGCCGCGAGGGTCCCCGTTGTTGCCGTTGTAGCCGCGAGGGTCACCATTCCCCTGGTAACCGCGGCCGCCCTGGTAGTTGAATGCTTGCGTCGGCTGGTTGTCGTACCCCTGGCCCTGGCCCTGGCGCTGACCTTGGCCCTGGGCGGGGCCAGGCTGGTAACCCTGCGGGTCATAGCCCTGCGGGTCATAGCCCGGCGGGCCATAGCTCTGCTGTCCGTACCCGTTACCGCCCTGGCCGCCGTAGGGCTGCTGCTGCCCGTAACCCGCGGGGCCGCCGCGCCCAGCACCGCCGTACTGGCCGTACTGGCGCTGATCCTGACCGGAAACGCCGTTGCGGTTCCCGTTCCCGTTGCCGTTGTAGCCGTTGCGGCCGTTGGGTCCGTGAGCATTGTGCTGGGCGCCCTGGTCGCTGTAGGCCTGCCCGTCATCGGGTTCATTAGGCCATTCAGGACCTAGGCCGCCACTGGGCACCCTTCGTGACATGCTGCGTACCTCCCGCGTAGCTCAGTCCCGCAGGGAAGCTACTCACCTCGGTTGAAGGAATCGTTACGAGCCAATACCCACACTTCGGCCCAGTTACCTGCAGCTTCCGGCGCAATCTATGCGGGAGCGCGGTTGCCCGCGCCAGATGTCAGAATATGCGGTCAGTCATCCGGTGCGGGCTGAACTTCATCTGCACGTCAGCATTTGATGCTCTGATTTCTCTCATAGCCAGCTTTCGCGTCGCCGCGTCCATCCGGTCGATGAACAGCACGCCGTCCAGGTGGTCGGTCTCGTGCTGGAGGCACCGGGCCATGACCTCCGTCCCCACGACCTGGATCGGGTCACCCCGGTCGGTGAAGCCCCTGGCGACCGTGTTCAGCCGCCGCTTCACGTCGTAGTAGATCCCGGGGAAGGACAGGCACCCCTCCTCACCGTCTTGCTCCTCCTCGTCGGGGAACTCAAGGACCGGGTTGACGAGGTAGCCGCGCTCGCTGCTGACCGCGTAGGCGAACACCCGCAGGCCGACGCCGATCTGCGGTGCGGCGAGCCCGGCGCCCTGCGCGTCGTCGAGCGTCTGGGTCAGGTCCTTGACCAG
>JAWWPV010001102.1:0-2725 GCA_033854775.1 Trebonia sp. | reverse complement strand
GCGGCCCATGAGGCCCAGGTAGGCGCCGTGGACCGCCTCTGGCGGGTCGGCCGCGGAGACATGGACGAGCGTGATCCGCGTGCCGGCGGATGGCAGCCGGCGTGCCGCGTCGACGCACGCCTGCCAGGTTCGCTCGCTTACCCAGACGAGTACCGAACGGGTGGGGTCGCCTTGCTCGGTCATGGCGTTCAGCCTCCCAGTGCGTGTAGCCCCGCCCACAGCGCGAGCACGGCAAGCGCCAACCCGGCGGGGACGGTGAGGAGCCCCAGCATGGTGAATTCCCTGAGCGACGGAGCCGACCCGTGCTGGTGCAGGATACGGCGCCACAGCAGCGTTGCCAGTGACCCGGTGTACGTCAGGTTCGGGCCGATGTTGACGCCAAGCAGGACAGCCAAGATGGCACCGGCGCCAGACGGCGCGGCCAGCGGGAGAAGTACCAGCACGGCCGGCAGGTTATTGATCACGTTCGCCAGCACCGCGGAGACCGCCGCGACGCCGAGTAGGGCGGGCAGCGAGGTTCCGCTTGGCAGGAGCGGGTGCAGTGCGCCGCTGAGACCGTTGTCGACCACGGCCAGGACGACGATCCCCAGGCAAAGCACGAAGACCAGGAACGGTATGTCGGCCGCGCGGGCGAGCCCGGCGAGACTGGTGCGCCGCTGCGCCAGGCCGCGTACGGCGAGGACGGCGGCGCCGGCCAGTGCGGCCCACGCGGGATTCACCGCCGCCGCGGACGCGACCGCGAAGCCGGCCAACGTGAGTGCGACCACGGCGATGGTGAACTTCGGGAGAGCCGCCTCGCCGGTGGTCCCGTCCAGTTCCTGCTGGGCTTCGTGCTGGACCCCCGCGTTCAAGTCGGCGCGGAAGAACCAACTTAGCCCGACGTACTCGGTGCCGACCGCGGCCAGCCACGGCAACGCCATCAAGGCGGCGAATCGGCCGAACGACAGCCCGCTGGCCGAAAAGGCCAGGAGATTGGTCAAGTTGGAGACCGGGAGCAGGAGCGACGCGGAATTCGCGAGATGGGTGCACGCATACACCTGCGGCCGGGACCGTACGCGCAATCGCGCCGCGGTGACGAAGACCACCGGGGTCAGCAAAACCACCGTGGCGTCCAGGCTGAGCACGGCGGTCGTCACCGCCGCGACCGCGAAGACCAGCACGAGCAGCCGCCGCGGCTGTCCGCCTGACCTGCTGGCCATCCATGCGCCGCAGGCGCGAAACAGGCCCTCGTCAGCGCACAACTGCGCGATCACGAGCACCGCGGCGAGGAAGCCGATCACCGGCCCAAGCCGTTGGGCTTCCGTTAGGGCGCCGCGGACACCGAGCGCGCCCGTCGCGACGACCAGTGCCGCGGCCGGGACGGCGGCTACCGCCTCCGGCCAGCCACGCGGCCTGATCACCGCCCATGCCAGCACCGCCACCAATGCGATGACCGAGAGCGACTCGGAGACGGCAGTGCCCAGGTCGGCCCCCCTCGCGGCAGCACGTAGATGGCAGTATCTAACCAGACCCGCCCCTCCGGCGGGGTCATGGCCGTGCCGATCGGGTAACAGCCAGAAGCGCGTTTGGTCCTGAGGGGCTTCCTGCTGTCCGCGCATGACGGTGCCCCGGTTGCCGGGAATAGCAAGCCGCACTCGTTCGGAATACTGGTTCTGGTCTTTTATAAAGAAGTCACGATGGGACTACGCGATTTTCCCAGTGGTCACAATGTGACTACCGGAACGGGCCTGCCCAGGCCTTCTACCTTGGGGTTTACCGCAAATCGGCGGGCGTAACTTTGCGTTAGCCTGGCTAGAATTGCCCAACCCGCAAGGTGTAGGTTCGCGTGGAAGGCCATCAGCGGAGGATAAATGAGCATTCTCGGCACGCGGGTGATCCGTACGGAGGATCCGCGGCTTCTCACCTCGGGCGGCGTCTACGTCGACGACTTGCGCGAACCCGATCTCGCCGGGGCGGTGCGGGCCACGTTCGTCCGGTCGACTATCGCGCACGCCCTGATCACGGGCATTGACACCGCGGCGGCCCTTGCGGCGCCGGGGGTGGTCGCGGTGCTGACCGCCGCGGACATGACCGACCTGCCGGCGCCGCCGCCGCCGGACCCGGTGCCGGACGACGCGCCGCCGCCCGAGGGTCCCGCCCCGATGGGCGGGGTCTGGTCGGAGCCCCTGCTCGCGGTGGACCGGGTGCGGTTCGTCGGCGAGCCGGTCGCGATCGTGCTGACCGACAGCACGTACGAGGGTGAGGACGCCGCCGAGCTGGTCAGCGTGGACTACGAGCCGCTGCCCGCCGTGCCGTCGATCGAGGCCGCCCTCGCGGATGAGTCCCTGCTGTTCCCCGACGCGGGCACCAACGTCTGCGTGCGCGGCGGCCGTCCCATCGGCGACGACTCGATCTTCGACGGGTGCGAGGTCATCGTCGAGGGCGACGTCGTCAACCAGCGGGTCGCCGCCCTGCCCATGGAGGGCCGGGCGACCGCGGCGGTGTTCAAGGGCGGGAAGCTCACCGTCTGGACGTCCACCCAGAACGCCCAGCTCGCCCGGCTGATCTTCACCGCCATCGGGCTGCCGCCGGACGCGATCCGGGTCGTCGCCCCCGATGTCGGCGGCGGGTTCGGCGCCAAGATCGGCGTTGACCGGGAGCAGATCATCGTCGCCTGGGCCGCCAAGCACACCGGCAGGCCGGTCCGCTGGGTGGAGACCCGCAACGAGAACCTGATGGCGATGAC
>JAWWPV010001101.1:0-8747 GCA_033854775.1 Trebonia sp. | reverse complement strand
ATCCGACGGCCAGCACTGGACCGAGCACGACCTGTCCAAGCCAGCAGGCGCGACCGACGCCACCCTCGAGTCAGTCGCGGCCGTGCGGAGCGGCCGCTTCGTCGCGGCCGGCTTCGCTACTACCGGCAGCGCCGGCGACATCCCCATCGTGGTGACCTCCGCCGACGGCGGCGCCCACGTGACCCAGGTCGTCCTCGGCGCCCAGCAGGGCCAGGCCACGGTCACCGCGGTGACGGCCACGGGCGACGGCTTCGCCGCCGTCGGCCTGGCCGGCCCCGCCGGCGCGCAGCACGCCGTCGAGTGGACCTCGCCGGACGGCGTCACCTGGTCACCCGCCACCCAGCTCACCGCGGCGGGCAACAGCGAGGTCACGGCCCTCACCGACAGCGGCACGACCGTCACGGGCACCGCCCAGCGGGCCACGGACCCGTCGGTCCTGACCGTCCCCGCCCCGTAAACCGCTGCGGGTCATGACGTGGGATACAAAGTGCCCCCAGAGGGGCCTTATGTATCCCACATCATCAGCGCGGGCCGGGGGCGCGGCCGTCAGGCGAGCCGGACTCCGTTGATCGACGCGTCGAGGACCTCGGCGGTGTGCGCGGTCCGCAGCGCGACGCCCCTGGCGGCGAGCTCCGACGAGATCTGGAGGGTGCACCCGGGGTTGGCCGAGATGAGCAGCGACGCCCCCGAGTCGACGACCGAGTCGGCCTTCCGCGACCCGAGCTCCCGCGCGGCGTCCGGCTGGAGCAGGTTGTAGACGCCGGCGGAACCGCAGCACACGCCCGCGTCCCGCAGTTCCACCAGCTCAAGCCCGGGAACGCCGTGCAGCAGCGCGCGCGGCGCGGCGGTGATCCGCTGCGCGTGCCCCAGGTGGCAGGCGTCGTGGTAGACCGCCAGGACCTCGACCGGGTGCCGCTCCGCGACCGGCCCGAGCAACTCAAGGAACTCCGCGAGGTCCCGCACCTTCGCCGACAGGGCCGCCGCCCGCTCCGCCCACTCGGGGGAGTCGGCGAACAGCAGCTCGTAGTCCTTCATCGCCGACCCGCACCCGGCCGAGTTGACGACGATCGCGTCGACGCTGGCCGCCTCGAATGTCTCGATGGTCCGCTGCGCGAACCTGACCGCCTCAGCGGCCCGCCCGGAGTGCAGCGACAGCGCACCGCAGCATCCCTGCGAACGCGGGATGATCACGTCGCATCCCTCGGCGGCGAGGACCCGTGCCGTCGCCGCGTTGACCCGGGGGAAGAACACCGACTGCACGCACCCGGTGAGCATGCCGACGACGGCCCGCCGCTCCCCGCGGGCCGCCACCCGCTCCGGGAACCGCCCCGGAGGCATCGGCTTGGCGGCAGGCGGCGCGAGCCGCAGCGCCTGCTCGGCGGCGGGGGAGACCCGCCCGACGAGGCCGGTCTTGGCAATCAGCCGGTCCGCCCCGGTCCGCTGCAGGACGCGCAGCGGCGCGATCGCCACCCGCAGCCGTTCCGGATAGGGGAACAGCGCGAAGATCCCCGCCCGCGTCAGCCGGTCGCGCAGCGGCCGCCGTGCCTCGGGCACCGCACCGCCAGGCGCGACCCCCGCAGGCCCGAGGCCGTCAGAGCCCTCGTCAGAAGGCCGGGCGTCGGCCGCCTCGGTCCACTCGCGCGCCGCCTCGATGATCTGGTCGTACTGGACGCCGGACGGGCAGGCGGTCATGCACGCCATGCACCCAAGGCACCGGTCGAAGTGCTCACCCGCCGCAGGCGTAAGCGGCGCCCCGTCGAGCAACTGGCCCACCAGGTAGATCCGCCCGCGCGGCGAGTCCATCTCCTCGCCCCACAGCGAGTACGTCGGGCAGGCAGGCAGGCAGAACCCGCAGTGCACGCAGTCCTTGACGGCGGAACGTATGCGCTCCTCCGCCCCGTCCGTCCCATGACCCGCCACAGGTTCCCATGCCACGTCGTCGCTCATTCAAGACCCCTTACCGCACTTCGGGAAACCGGCCGGGTGCCATCCGGTGCCCGGGGTCGAACTGGTCCTTGACTGCCCGCATCAGGGCAAGCCCTGGCACCGTGCCGCTCATCCCGCCACGGGCGGCGAGTTCCTCTCGCACGCCGGAAGGCGCGGTGAGCACGACGACCGCGCCCCGCTCCCCGGCAACCGCCCCGCGCAGCGCCCCAATGAACTCAGCGGCCGCGGAAGACTCCGCCCCGGCGCCGACGTGCACGTAGAGCACGCCCGCGCCGGCGGAGCCCTCGGTCACCGGCGACACGCCGGCCTTGGCGGCCGCGTCCTCGACGGCGTCGAGGACGCGGGCGAGCGCGGACACCCAGAAGGACACCCGGACCAGCGTCTCCCCGGACTCAGCCCGCGGAGCGCCTGGCCACCAGGCTGGCCGATCCACCGAGACCTCGGCCTTGCCGAGCAGGCCGGCCATCCGCATGGACCGGGCCTGGACCCCGTCGGCTGAGCCCTCAAGCAGCACGCCGACCTGGACCGGCCCGTCCGGCTCGGCTCGCGTCAGCTCAACGGCGGAGGACACAAGCGGTGAGTTCGCCGCCGCCGCGACCGCGTCGCAGGCGACAGACACGGCGACGTACTCGGCGGTCACGTACGCGCGGGCGGCCGGCAGCGGGTGCAGCCGGAAGGTCGCCTCGGTGATCAGGCCCAGCGTCCCGGCGGAACCGGCGAACAGCTTGCCGAGGTCGTAGCCGGCGACGTTCTTGACGACCTTGCCGCCGGACTTCGCGACGGTCCCGTCGGCCCGCACGATCGTGATGCCGATCAGCAGGTCGCGCGGTGTCCCGTAGCGCAGCCGCCGCGGCCCGGCGAGCCCCGACGCGACGACCCCGCCGACGGTGGCGTCGCCGGGCACGTCGAGCGCGATCTCCTGCCCGGCCCGCGCCAGCACGGCCGCGACGTCGCCCATCCGCGCCCCGGCCTGCAACCGCGCGACGAGGTCCCCGGCCGCGTGCTCCACCACGCCAGACATCCCCGACACGTCAACGACCAGGTCGCACCGCGACGGCGGCGTACCCCACGCGAGCCGCGACCCGCCCCCGCGCGCCACGACGGCGAGCTCATGCTCGGCGGCCACTCGCATGACGGCCGCCGCTTCCTCGGTCGACCCCGGCAGTGCCACGAACGCGGGCTCTGCCCCGCCCCGCGCATCCGAAGGAGCAGCATTGCCCGCACGGACCTCACCGCATGCCGCGAGCAGGTCCTTCTGGGTAATGTCCAGGTCCGCGCTCACCGCAACCTCCCGCGCGGGACATACGAGGCATTTCGGTCATGATCAGGGTTGCCGGCTAGGCGAGGCTTCCGGATGGTTGTGACAACGGGCCGCCTATAGCCGGACCGATGCCACAACCATCCGGTCGGAGTGGCGGCCGGGCATGGCGTGGCGGTGGGGGAGCTCGCCGAATCCGTTCGGGATCTCATTAAAAGATCTCCGCGCCGCTCGCGGCGGCGGGGCTAGGACCGCGGCGGTGACCTGGGACCTCGCCGCAGAGCCGCGGGGTGGGGAAGATCTTGCCCGGGTTGCACAGCGACGCGGGGTCGAAGGCGCACCGGACGAGCTGCATCGTGTCCAGATCCGCCGCGCTAAACATTTTCGGCATATAGCGGGACTTATCCACCCCGACGCCGTGCTCGCCCGTGATCGACCCGCCGTATTCGATGCACGTGTCGAGGATGGCCCCGGAGACCACTTCCGCCCGTTCGGCCTCGCCGGGCACGGCGTCGTTGTAGAGCACTAGCGGGTGCAGGTTCCCGTCGCCGGCGTGGAACACGTTCGCGACCCGGATGTCCGACTCGGCCGACAGCTTGGCGATCCTCGCCAAAACGTCGCCGAGCGCCGTGCGCGGCACCACGCCGTCCTGCACGATGTAGGCGGGGGAGAGGCGCCCGACCGCGGCGAACGCCGACTTGCGGCCGGCCCAGATCCCGGCCCGCTCCGCCGGGTCGTCGGCCGCCCGGATCTCCCGCGCGCCCGCCTGCTCGCAGATGGCACGGACGGTCGCGAGCTCCGCCTCGACTTCGGCGGCGGGCCCGTCAAGCTCGACAAGCAGGACCGCCGACGCGCCCTCCGGGTAGCCGCAGTGCACCGCGGCCTCGGCCGCCTCGATGGACAGCGCGTCCATCATCTCGATCGCGGCGGGCACGATCCCGGCGGCGATGATGTCGGTGACCGCGCGCCCGCCCGCCTCAAGGGAGTCGTAGGCCGCGAGCACCAGGTGCACCGCCTCGGGGGCCGGGGTCAGCTTGACGACGACCTTGGTGACGATGCCGAGCGTGCCCTCCGAGCCGGTGAACGTGCCCAGCAGGTCGTAGCCGTTAACGGCGCCGGTCCCGTCGCCGAGCCAGGTCAGCTCGCCGGCCGGCGTGACGATCTCGAGGCCGAGCACGTGGTTGACCGTGAACCCGTGCTTGAGGCAGTGCGCGCCGCCGGAGTTCTCCGCGACGTTGCCGCCCACCGAGCAGACCACCTGGGACGACGGGTCCGGCGCGTAGAACAGCCCGAACGGCGCGGCGGCCTGCGTCACCGACAGGTTCGTCACGCCGGGCTCGACGACCGCGCGCCGCGACACCGGGTCGACTTCGAGGACCCGGCGCATTCGCGACATGACGACGAGGACGCCCTCGGCATGCGGCACGGCGCCGCCGGACAGGCCGGTGCCGCTGCCGCGCGCCACGAACGGCACGCCGGCCTCCGCGCAGACCCGCACGACGGCCGCGACCTCGTCCGCGGTCTCTGGCAGCACGACGAGCGCGGGCACGGTGCGGTGCGAGGTGAGCCCGTCGCATTCGTAGGTCCGCAGCTCGAGCGGGTCGGTGAGCACGTCGGCCCGGCCGCAGATCTCCCGCATCGCCCCCGCGAGCGCCGCGGCCGCGAGCGTCGCGGCCTTGGGAGTGGACCGCGCAGCAGTGTCGACCATGAGGCCGCGCCCCTTCCTATGGCATGCGCTCGTACGCGGGCAGCGTCAGGAACTCAGCGAACGAGTCCGCCAGCGCCACCTCGGTGAACAGCGCGACCGCCTGGCCGTACCTGGCCGCGTCGAAGCCATCGCCTGCGAGCTCGCGGATCTTCCCGAGCTCCTCATCGATCATGCGCTCGACCATGTCCTTTGTCACCAGCGGCCCGTCGTCGAGGATGACGTCGTTGTGGATCCACTGCCAGATCTGCGACCGTGAGATCTCCGCGGTGGCCGCGTCCTCCATCAGGTTGAAGATCGCGACCGCGCCGTTGCCGCCCAGCCAGTTGGCCAGGTACTGGAGGGCGACGGAGATGTTGTTCCGCAGCCCCGCTTCGGTGACGCCGCCGGGGGTCTTGTCGACCGACAGCAGGTCCTGCGCCGTGACCGAGACCTCGGGGCGCTGCCTGTCCAGCTGGTTCGGCTTGGCGCCGAGGAACGAGTCGAACACTTCCTTGCACACCGGCACCAGGTCCGGGTGCGCCACCCAGGAGCCGTCGAACCCGTCGCCCGCCTCGCGGGTCTTGTCGTCGCGGACCTTGGCGAGCGCCACCGCGTTCACCTCGGCGTCGCGCCTGGAGGGGATGAAGGCGGCCATGCCGCCCATCGCGAAGGCGCCGCGCTTGTGGCAGGTTTGCACGAGCAGCTCGGTGTAGGCGCGCATGAACGGTGCCGTCATCGTGACGGCGTTCCGCTCGGGCAGCACGAAGTCCTTGCCCCGCGTGCGGAACTTCTTGATGATCGAGAACAGGTAGTCCCAGCGTCCCGCGTTCAGGCCCGCGCTGTGCTCGCGCAGCTCGTACAGGATCTCTTCCATCTCGAACGCCGCGGGGATCGTCTCGATCAGCACCGTGGCCCTGATGGTGCCGCGCGGGATGCCCAGGTAGTCCTGCGCGATGTTGAACGCGTCGTTCCACAGCCGCGCCTCCACGTGGGACTCCATCTTCGGCAGGTAGAAGTACGGTCCCTTGCCCTTGTCGAGCTGGCGCTGAGCGGAGGCGGTCATGTAGAGCGCGAAGTCGGTGAGGCTGCCGGACGCCCGCCGCCCGTCGATGAGGATGTGCTTCTCGTCCAGGTGCCAGCCCCGCGGCCGCACCACGATCGTCGCCAGGGTGCCATCGGGGTTGAGCGCGTAGGACTTGCCCTCCTCGCTCGTGAAATCGATCGTCCGGTCGAGCGCGTCCTTGAGGTTGAGCTGCCCCTCGATCATGTTGGACCAGAGCGGCGTGTTGGCGTCCTCGAAGTCGGCCAGCCAGACGTTCGCCCCGGAATTAAGTGCATTTATCGTCATTTTCCGGTCGGTCGGTCCGGTGATCTCCACCCGCCGGTCAACCAGCCCCGCCGCCGGCGCCGCCACCTGCCACGAGTCGTCGGCGCGAACGTGCTCCGTCTCATGCAGGAAGTCGAGCATGGCCCCGCCGGACAGCTGGACCTGCCGTCGCCTCCGGGCCGCCAGGGCCTCGGCCCGCCGGTCCGCGAGGGCGTCGTGGAGCAGAACGAGCAGCTCCAGCGCCCTGGGGGACAGAATCTCGACGTACCGTTCTTCGGTGGGTCCGGTGATCTCCACGCGCTCAGGCATAGTCAGCTCCTCACAGCTATGACTTTCTATCCTAGGCGTGGCCCGCCTGCTTGCACGAGGTAGGAGACGTCACACTGACGCTGGCCACGTCCGGCAGCGCCAGCGGGCACACAGCGGAAGGCGGGGGTCAAGCACCGGAGCGTGAATTGCGCGGAAAGCGGCCGTGGTATGATTACTAATCTCGCCAAGGCAACAAAAAAGCCAGTAAGTACCGGCTCTCAGGAGTATATCAATCATTATGGCAATTCGTCAAACGGATTCCGAGCCGACCGCGGAAAGCGAAGCGGAAAGCCCTGAGGCGATCGGTTACGCCGGTGCCGTCAGGGCGGAGCAAGAATACGTGACGATGCTCTACGCCCTGCTCGACCAGGCGCGAGAGCGCAGTGAGCTGGAACTGACGAACGTGCGCGCCAGGGGCGGTGCCGGCGGCACTCACCAGGCACGTCTGGAGCGGGACGTCTCCGCGGCCGAGCACGAGAAGCGAATCGCCCAGCTCAGCCTGACCGAGCGCGGACTGTGCTTCGGCCGCACGGACGACGATACGCAAAGCACTCTTTACATCGGCCGGATTGGCCTGCGCGATGACGATTACGACCTGAAGCTGATCGACTGGCGCGCCCCCGCCGCGCGGCCTTTCTACGCCGCGACCCCGCGTAACCCGGTCGGCCTGGTCCGCCGCCGCCACATCTATACAAGGCAGCGCGTCGTTACTGGTGTCGACGACGAGGTATTCGACCTAGACAAGCTGTCCGCCAAAGATAAAAGCACTCTTTCCGGCGAGGCGGCCCTCATCGCGGCGGTGTCGAGCGCGCGCACCGGCCGCATGGCCGACGTCGTCGCGACCATCCAGGCCGAGCAGGACCGGGTGATCCGCGCCGACCTGCCGGGCGTCCTGGTCGTCCAGGGCGGCCCCGGCACCGGCAAGACGGTCGCCGCGCTGCACCGCGCCGCCTACCTCCTGTACACGCACCGCCGCACCCTGGAGCGCCGCGGCGTCCTGGTCATCGGCCCGAACGCCACGTTCCTCCGCTACATCGGCCAGGTGCTCCCGTCCCTCGGCGAGACCGACGTGGTGCTGCACACGCTCGGCGACCTGTTCCCCGGCGTGCACGCGACCGACGCCCGTGACCCCGCCGCCGTCGTCAAGGGCGACGAGCGGATGGTGCGGGTGATGCAGCAGGCCGTCCGTGACCGGCAGACGGTACCCAAGCAAGACATCACGGTCGACGCCGACGGCGTGGCCATCCCGCTGCGCCGCGAGGCGATCCTCCGCGCCCGCGACCGCGCGCGCTCGGCCCGCAAGGCGCACAACGTGGCGCGCAAGCTCTTCGTCACCGAGTTGCTCACCGAGCTCGCCTGGTCAGAGTCCAGGGTGCTCAACCGCCCGCTCGAGGAGGAAGACCTGGCCGAAGTGCGCGCCCGCCTCTGGGACATCGACGGGGTGAACGCCGCGCTTGACGCGCTCTGGCCGCTGCTCACCCCGGAAATGCTGCTCGCCGGCCTGCTGAGGTCGCCGCAAGCGATCAGGTCCGCCGCCGGTGCCGTCTTGGATCATTCCGAACGGGATCGGCTTGCTCGCACCGACCACGCTTCGCGCTGGACGGTGGCGGACGTCCCGCTGCTCGATGAGGCCGCCGAGTTGCTCGGCGTCGACGACTCCGCCCAGCAGGCGGCGCGCCGCGCGGCCGAACGCGCCCGCCGGGCCGACGAGCAGTACGCCCAGGAGGTGCTCGACTCGACCATCGTCCAGGGCATGGAGTTCTCGATGACGGTGGGCCAGCTCGGCATGCTCGACGCCGAGCGGCTGTCGGACTGGAACACTACCGGCGGCGTGGCGTTCTCCACCGCCGAGCGCGCCGCCGCCGACCGCACCTGGGCCTACGGCCACGTGATCATCGACGAGGCGCAGGAACTGTCCGCGATGGCGTGGCGGATGGTGCTGCGGCGCAACCCGGTGCGCTCCATGACCGTGGTCGGCGACGTGGCGCAGACGGGCTCACCGGCCGGGGCGACCTCGTGGAAGGACATGCTCACCCCGCTCGTCGGCGGCCGGTGGCGCGAGGAGCGCCTCACGGTCAACTACCGCACCCCGGCGGAGATCATGACGGTCGCGGCCGACGTCCTGGCCTCGGTCTCCCCGGACGAGCGCCCGCCGGACTCGGTCCGCTCCGAGGGCGTCGGCCCTGCGGCGGTCCACGTCTCCGCCGGCCGCCTGCCCG
>JAWWPV010001100.1:0-3551 GCA_033854775.1 Trebonia sp. | reverse complement strand
ATCGTCGCCGCCAGCCAGCCGGCCTCGCGCAAGCCGGCGATCGTGCGGGAGAACCAGGCCGGGAGCGCCCCGCCGTCCGTCATGACATAGGCGACACGGGGAGAGCCAGCCGCACTCGTTCCTGATGAGCTTCTCAGGCCAGCCAGGATCGCGGGGAGAGCCGAGTGGAGGTCGGCCACCACTACCGGCATCGCGCCGAGTGAGTCCGCCGATTCGAGCAATTCGTGGTACTCGGAGCCCTGCTCGTCCGCGGTTCCCGTCATCACCTGGAGCGGCGTATACCGAGATTTGACGATATGTCCGCCGATGTCAGGGTCGGCTGGCAGGCGGTCGGGTATCGCCACAACGAGGGCGTACCCGCCCGTGCCGAGGCCGGCCTCAAGCGCGGTGACATTCAGCAGGACCCGGTCGCCCACGCGCGGTGACCCGACCAACGCCGGGTACGCAAGCGCGCGAATCGGAACCCCACCCGCGGTTACCATGAGTTCGGCTGCCCCGGGCCACTCGCGCCGCAACGCCGTGACAATTCCGCTTCGCCATCGGATCACGACGGCAGACTAGCGGCAGGTAGGCCCCGGAGGCGGTCACCCGAGTAAAGCTCGCATGTCCGATAGACTTGCCTTTCCATCGGACATGCCCCCGGGGCACGGGGGTCGCTCCCCCCGGGAGATGACTATGGAGGTCGCGTTGTCGAAGCGCCGGACCGAACGCCTCCTGTCGATCGTCGTTCTCCTGCTCTCCTCGCGCCGGTACCTGACCGCGGAGCAGATCCGCGCCGCGGTCAGCGGCTACCCGGAGGAGCAGGAGGCGTTCAAGCGCATGTTCGAGCGGGACAAGGAGGAGCTCCGCGACCTGGGCATCCCCCTGGAAACGGGCCGCGCCACCCAGCTCGATGACGACCTCGGCTACCGGATCAGCCGCCAGGACTACGAGCTTCCCGAGATCCACCTGGAGCCCGACGAGGCGGCCGTCCTCGGCATCGCGTCCCGGGTCTGGCAGTCCGCCGAGCTCGCCGGCGCGGCCACGGGCGCGGCGCTGAAGCTGCGGGCGGCAAGCAGCGAAGCCGACGGCGACCGCACCGCGACCCCGCCGCCCGGCATCCAGCCGCGGCTGACCACGCAGGAGCCGGCGTTCGGCCCGCTGTGGGAGGCGGTCCGCGACCGCAGGCCCGTCACCTTCGACTACCTGGCGAGCGGCCGTTCCGAGGTGACGAAGCGGACCCTGGAGCCGTGGGGCGTCGTCAACCGGCGCGGCCGCTGGTACGTCGCCGGCCACGACCGGGCGCGCAACGCCCCCCGGGTCTTTCGGCTCAGCCGCATCACCGGGCCGGTGAAGCTGGCAGGACCGCCGGGCAGCGTCAAGGTCCCGGAAGGCGCGGACATCCGCGAGCTGGTCAAGGACTGGGACAGGCCGCAGGCCAGGGATCACACCGCGACCCTCCGGGTGCGCGCCGAGGCGGGCTTCGCGCTGCACCGCTGGGGCCGGGCCACCCAAGACGCGGCGAACCCGGGCTGGGACCGCATCGCGATCGACTACTCCGATCCGGAGTGGTACGCGCGCTACCTCGCCTCCTTCGGCCCGGACGTCATCGTCCTCGACCCTCCCGAACTGCGCGAAGCGGTCATCCGGCAGCTCAAGGGGGCACTCACGTGAGCGAGCTTGCGAGCGAACCAGTAAGCACTGTGCGTCCGCGAATGCGGACTCCGAGCGCCAGCGAGGTGGCCGTATGAGCCCGCCGAGGATGGTCACCTCCGCCGAGCGGCTGCGCCGCCTGCTCGCGCTGGTCCCTTACGTGGCCGCCAGGCGCGTGGTGGGCCTGGCGGAAACGGCGGCGACCTTCGGCATGACCGAACGGGAGCTGATCGACGACCTGAACCTCGCCTGGTGCGTGGAACTGCGGGCCCCGGAGCCGTACTGCCCGATCGACCTGTCCTACGAGGACGGCGAGATCTCGATCAGCCAGGCCGAGTCGATCGCCCGCCCGCTGCGGCTCGCCGCCGACGAGGCGAGCGCGCTGCTCGTCGCGCTGCGGATGCTCGCCGAGGCTGGCGGCGACGGCGATGCCGTCGCGCGGCTGATCGCGAAGATCGAGGGCGCGGCGGGGGCAGCGGGCGCGGCGAGCTCCCAGCTGAGCATCGAGATCGATCATCCGAACGCACGCGGTATGGCCGCCACCCTGAGCGGTGCCCTGTCTGCGGGCAAGCGGGTTCACCTGCGCCACTACGGTTGGCGCCGCGACGAGGCGACCGAGCGGGACGTCGACCCGATGCGCCTGCTGGTGGTGGAGGGCAGAACCTACCTGGAGGGATGGTGCCGGCGCGCCGAAGGTGTCCGGCTTTTCCGGCTCGACCGGGTGCTGTCGGTGGACGTGCTCGACGTGCCGGCCGAGGTGCCGGAGACCGCGGAGCCGGTGGACGTCGACGCGGGGCTGTTCACGGCGTCGCCCTCGGACCTGCTCGCCGAGCTTGAGCTCGGACCGGCCGCGCGCTGGGTCGCCGAGTCCTACCCGTGCGAGTCGGTGACCGACCTGGCCGACGGGCGGCTGCGCATCGGGCTGCGCACTCCCGACACGACGTGGCTCCGCCGCCTGGCGCTGCGCCTTGGCGAGGACGCCCGGGTGGTATCCCCGGCCAGCCTGGCGGACGAGGTCCGCGAGGCCGCCGCCGCGGCCCTCGCGCAATACGAGTAGGCCACCGCGCCCTTTCCGTGCCGGTTAACCGTAGTCAGCGGTATGTGATCGGCTGATTACGTTAGGCTTCCGGCCATGCGTGCGAGGGCGGGCGCCCGTGGCTGACGACCTGATAGTGGATAGTTCCGCGCACCCCGGGATGCGCCGCCATCCACTCTCTGGCCCGGGGCACGGGCCGCGCCGGCTGGCGGCGGCGCTGATCATCGCCGCCGCGTGTGCCGGGCTTTTCCTGCTTTACCTCTGCCAGTCGAGGGCCGCGCCGTTCAACTCCGACGGCGCCGCCAACGTGCTCCAGGGGCAGGCGATCGTCACGGGGAACCCGCTGCTGCGCGGCTGGTGGACCTCGGATGTTTCCTTCTACACCACGGAGCTACCCGAGTACGCGCTGGTCACGGCGGTCCGCGGCCTCTCACCGGACGTGGTGCACCTCTGCGGCGCGCTCACCTACACGCTCACCGTGCTGCTGGCCGCGCTGGTCGCCCGGGGCGGCAGGGCCGGCTGGTTCCGTGCGGGCATCGCGGCCGCGATCATGCTCGCGCCGAGCATCCTCGGCGGCACCGAGGTCTACCTCGAGTACCCGGACCACGCGGGCACCGCCGTCCCGGTCCTGCTCCTCTTCCTGATCCTCGACCAAGCAGGCGGCCGAGTCGGCGACCCGGCGGGCGGCCGAGGCATCGGCCGCCTGCTTGTGCCCGGCGCGGCCTGCGTGCTCCTCGCGCTCGCCCAGGTCGGCGACGAGCTGACCCTCGTGGCGGCCACCGTCCCGCTCGCGGCCGTCTGTGCTCTGCGCCTGCTCACGGCTCGTCGGCCTAAGGACGGCGAGCGCCGCTGGGCCGGCCCGCTGCCGGACGGGGCCTTGCTC
>JAWWPV010001099.1:0-2896 GCA_033854775.1 Trebonia sp. | reverse complement strand
TGTGGTCGCGTCACGCCTGGGGTAGATACCGCGCCAACGTGGTGATGAGAGCGGTATGCCCGCGATGCGGAAGTCAAGCACGCGCTCCGACGGCGTGGTCGAGCGCGTGGCGCTGCGATCTGCACGGCGAAATTCACCCGCTGGCCCCCGCGAAGCGCCCGACGATGGACGGCCTCCAGGTCCTGGTGCGGCAGGCGAAGGTCCCCGTCTGGCTGCCCTGGCCGCTGCCGTCCGGCTGGGTGGTCAGCGGCTTCACCGGGGCGGGCGACGAGCGTACCGGGACGCTGGGTTCCGTGCTGGCACTGTCCGGGCCCAACCCGCTCGGCGGCCCGGCGGAAATGCTGATCATCGCCGAGGAACCGGGCGTGGGACTTGGCGCGGGCCTGGCCGGCCTGCCGGGACCAGACCCGGGCGACGGCTTCGCGGCCAGCCCGCCGCATGCCACCGTCAAGGTCGCCCATCACGAGGCACCGCTCTGGCTGGTGGAGTCGGACGGGAAGGCGGTCTTCGTCGGCGAGGTGGCCGCGAGCTGGCTGTGGCTGGTGCTGTGGCCGGACACGGCAGGGACGCTGCTCTTCGAGCCGCTGCCGCTGCGCGACCTGCGTGACCCCGAGCAGGAGTTTGACCTGCCGTTCGGCGCGCTGTCCCCGAGGCTGCCCGCCTAGTTGCGCGCCCGATGGCAAAAACCGCCATCATATCGGGCGCGCAACTAGACGATATCTCCCGGGGGGACGGCCCCCCGTACCCCCCGGTGCCGCTGCGCGGCGCAGCGTGCTCTCCCGGTTGGGGCTACGATTGCCGCCGTGCGCATCGATCTGCACGTTCATAGCAACGCGTCGGACGGTACTGACGACCCGGCCGAGGTGATGCGCCGTGCCGCGGTCGCCGACCTCGACGTGGTGGCGCTCACCGACCATGACACGCAGGCTGGTCTCGCCGAGGCCCGGGCCGCGCTGCCCGACGGCCTCACCCTGGTCCCTGGCATGGAACTGTCCTGCCAGCTCAATGGCCGCAGCGTGCACCTGCTTGGCTACCTCTTCGATCAGGAAGACCCGGCCCTGTGCGCCGAGACGTCCCAGATCCGCGACGACCGCACCTACCGCGCGCGGGCGATGGTCGACCGGATGCGGGAGCTCGGTGCCCACGTGACCTGGGAGCAGGTCGCCGCGATCGCCGGCGCCGCGGTCGTCGGCCGCCCGCACCTCGCCCGTGCCCTCGCCGCATCCGGTGCGGTGGCGACCCCGGCCGACGCGTTCACCGCCGACTGGATCGCGGACGGCGGCCGCGCCTTCGTCGACCGCTACGCGCCCGACCTCGACCGCGCGGTGGGGCTGGTCAGGGCGGCAGGCGGCGTCCCCGTGCTGGCGCACCCCCGGTCGCCGGGCTACGAGATCCCGGACGAGGTCATCGCGGCGCTCGCCGGCGCGGGCCTGTGCGGGATCGAGGTGTTCCACTTCGACCATGATCAGTCGCAGCGGTTGCGGCTTACTCAGCTCGCCAGGTCACTGAACCTGATCATGACGGGCGGCAGCGACGACCACGGTTCCTTTAACTGCCATGGCCTGGGCAGCGAGACGACGCCGCCCGAGGAGTACGAACGGCTGCTCGCCCTGGCCGCGCGCACTGGCGGGTAAGGCTAAAGTGGCCGCTAGCACAGTGGGGTCGGATTCGGCGCTCAGCTGGGGCGCCTGTGGCGGAGGTGCGGTTCGTGGAAGCTCGGATCGAGCGGGTCTGGTCGCCCCGCGTGGGAGAGTCGGCAGCCTTCGCTGACGATGGTGAGCATGAGACCGGAGTGCCTGAGGCCAGCGAGGCGAACGCGTGGCTCATCGGCGACGACGACGAGGTCATCGTCATCGACCCGGGCGAGGACTCAGGCAGCGTGCTAGAGCAGGTCGGCGACCGCGAGATCCTCGCGGTGATCTGCACGCACGGGCACGCCAGCCACGTCGCCGCCGCGGTCGAGGTCGCGGAGCGGGACGAGGCGCCGGTCGCGCTGCACCGCGCGGACCGGCTGCTGTGGCGCACGGCGCACGGCGGCGGCGACCCGGAGATCGAGATGGCCGACGGTGGCCGGTTCGACGTCGCGGACGTGCAGCTCGAGGTCATCCGCACGGCGGGCCACACGCCAGGCTCGGTCAGCCTCTACTGCGAGGACCTCGGGCTCGTGTTCACCGGCGACGCGCTAACCGCGAACGGCCCGGTGGCGCACGAGGGGGTGTTCGCCGACTTCCCCGGCCAGCTCACCGCGATCGGCGAGCGGCTACTCGACCTGCCCGCCGGTACCCGGGTGCTGCCTGGCCACGGCGAGGAGACCACGATCGGCGACGCCGCCAAGCGGTTCGACGGCTGGGTGTCGGCCGGGCCCGCCGGCGAGTTTGGCTAGCGGCTCCCGATGGCGATGGAACAGCTCGGTTTCGAGGGGATGCCGACGCGGCTGTACTCGTGCACGCCGACCAGGCTCGCCACCTGGCTTGACTGCCCGCGCAGGTACCGGATGAGCTACCTGGACCGGCCAGCCCCGCCGAAGGGGCCGCCGTGGGCGCACAACAGCCTCGGCGCGTCCGTCCACAACGCCCTGGCGGGCTGGTGGCGGCTGCCGCTGCCCCGGCGCACGGTGCAGGCCGCGGGCGCGCTCGTGACGCAAGGCTGGATCAGCGAGGGTTTCACGGGCGACGCGCAGTCGGCCCGCTACCGGAGCTGGGCCAGGTCCCTGGTGGAGGCGTACGTCAGCGAGCTTGACCCGGCCGACGAGCCCGTCGGCGTGGAGCGGACGGTCGCGACCAGGACCGACAAGATAGCGGTCTCCGGGCGGATCGACCGGCTCGACGCCCGACCGCGCGCGGCCAGTGCCGAGGGCGCCAGTTCCGAGGGAGCCGGTGCCGGGGGGACCGAGCTC
>JAWWPV010001098.1:0-3244 GCA_033854775.1 Trebonia sp. | reverse complement strand
CAGGGCCAGGATGAGAGCGAGGAGGGCGACGCCAGCCGCGATCCAGAACAGCGGCCGCCAGGCGTGGAACGACGCCATGACGCCGCCGATCAGCGGGCCGGCGGCGACGGCGCCGAAGATGCACATGTTCATGATCATCGTGGTCCAGCGCAGCTTGGGCGCCGGGTAGCCGAGGAAGAGCGGCGGCGCGGCCGCGATCAGCAGCAGGCTGGTGCACAGGCCCTGCAGAATGTGCCCGACGATGAACATCTGCGGGTCGGTCGCCGCGGCGGCCAGCACCGAGCCGATCACCAGGAACACGGCGTAGATCAGCATCATCCGCCGCTGGGGCAGGCGCTGGGCGAACTGGACGGCTAGGACCGTGCCAGCCGCGTACGCGGCGTTGGCCATGCCGGAGGCGAGGCTGGTGGCCTGCGGACTGATGTGCAGTGTGCCCGAGATCAGCGGCGTGATCGGCTGCAGAGCGGCCGACAGCGCCAGGTAAGGCACCAGGAACAGCACCACCATTGCCGCCACCGCAGGGTAGCGGCCTGCCAGCGGCCCCGGC
The DNA here is from genome assembly GCA_033854775.1 of Trebonia sp. GTDB lineage: Bacteria > Actinomycetota > Actinomycetes > Streptosporangiales > Streptosporangiaceae > Trebonia. The sequence continues at coordinate 2,697 of JAWWPV010001098.1, read as the reverse complement.
CGCAGCATTCTGGCTGCGGGGACGAAGGCGTAGCGTGGCTGGCGGGTGCTAGCCAGGGACGGTGGTGTCTGCGGGGTAACGTTCGGCACGAAGGTACTCCTAGTTTGACAGCCGTAGAACGTTCGATCAGTGGCGAACATACTATGATCGTCGAACTATCCGCAAATCCGCGCTACGCTAGGCCTGTGATCGATGACGTCACCGAGCCCGCAGCGGCAGATTTCGAACTGCCGCGGGTGCTGGCTGCCCTCGCTGACCGGCACCGGCTGGCAACAGTCCAGTACGTTGCCCGCACCGGCGAGTCGTGGTGCTCGCGTGTGATGCAGGACATTCCTCTTGAGATGAGCAAGTCCACTTTCTCTCACCACCTGCGCATACTGCGCGAGGCAGGGGTGGTCGCCAAGCGGATGGAGGGCACCAAGAGCTTCATGTGCGTGCGCAAAGCCGACCTCGACGCCCGCTTCCCCGGCCTGATCGACTCCATCCTGAACGCCGACGCCGAAATGGTCCCCTGACAGTCGCCGCACCGGCTGGCACTATGGGGTGGTGGTAACGCCGCTGCGCCCCGCCTGGCTCACGTCACGGCCGATTGCCCACCGGGGCCTGCACGACCTCGCCGCCGGGCGGCCGGAGAACTCGCTCGCTGCGTTCGAGGCCGCGGCCGCGGCCGGCTATCCCTGCGAGCTGGACGTCCAGCTCACCGACAGCGGCGAGCTGATCGTGCTGCACGACGCCGATCTGACCCGGGTAACGGGCGCGGAGCGGCCGAGCACCACGCTGACCGCGGGCGACCTGCCCCGCACCCGGCTATTCGGCGGTGATCAGCACGTGCCCACGCTGGCGCAGGTGCTGGAGCGCGTGGATGAGAGGATCCCGCTGCTTATCGAGCTCAAGCGCGGCGCCACCGCGGACCCCCGTGCACTGGTGCGGGGTGTGCTTGAAACCCTCGGCAACCGGAACGGCCGGTACGCGCTCTCGTCGTTCGACCCCGCTCTGCTGCGCTTCCTGAGGGCGGAGCGGGCTGAGTACCCGGTCGGCCAGATCTCCGGCCTGCTGAAAAACGTGGGCCCCCTGCGCCGGCTGGGGGGACGCACCATGGCGGGCAACTTCCTCACCCACCCCGACTTCATCTCCTACGAGCTGGCCGGCCTGCCATCGCGGATCGTGGACATGTGGCGCGGTCGCGGTGTGCCGGTCCTCGCCTGGACGGTCAAGTCCGCCGACGACGAGCTGAAGGCCAGGAAGTACGCGGACAACTTCATCTTCGACGTCCTGCCCGAGGGAAGCGGGCACTGATGCCGGCCGACAGCGGTGCTCGCGCCGAGACTCGCGTCCTCGGGATCTACAACCTCAGCGGACGGCTGCGGTCCGAACCGGCTTTAATGCACTCGCTCGCCGACTGGTTCGGCATGGGCAGGTTCGCGCACCACATCGAGGCGGCTGCCAGCCTGCTGCCGCGGATAACCGATCCGGTGGAGATCGATCCGGCGCGGTTTCGTTTCGCGGACCACCCGCCGAGGGTGCGCGTGCGCCGGATCGCCGCTGCGATCGCGACCACGCCGCGCCGGGACGGGTTGCTCTTCCTGGACTTCACCCTCGGCAAGGATGAGCATGCGGAGGATGTCGCCGAGTTCCTCTACACGACCTGGCACGGGCGTCCGGCGATGCGAGTCGACGGCAGTCCGCTGCTCGAGTGGCTGGCCACGCCGTTGGGGCACGTCGGAACGGACGAAGACAAGTCGCTGTCGTTCGGGCAAAACGTTCATCAGTGCGTCTTCGCGGGCGGGCGGTTCGCCCGGCGGTTGCTGCGGCACAACAGGAACCCCGACCGGGTCTCTCCCGACCTGATCACCATCGTCTTCCGCGGCACGATGGCGGCGAACCGCGGCGGCCGGCTGGACATCCGGCGTCCCGCGGCGCTCAACAACCCCGGCGAGACCCTGGTCGCGCACGGCCGGGGCGTGTCGCTGATCACAGGCTGGACGGAGCCGGTCGAGAATGCGTTCGGCGTCGCGGCGGCGGGCCTGGTGAACGCGGCCGGCGTGGTCAGCCGCGTCCGGCTGCAGTCGCTGGAAGCCCTCACGATCAACGACGAGTCCACCGCGACGAAGGCATCGGAGGTCCGGGACCTGATCACGGATCTGACCGAGCGGCTCAACCAGCTCAGGCTCGACCTCAGCTTCGGGATCGAAGCCTACGCCGACATGTCCCTGATACCCGAGCTGCTGATCGAGAGCTACCATTCGTCGCTGCGCAACATCGCGTCGCTGCGGGAGAGCCTCGCCAACACGTCGCGCATCGTCGATCGCGTGGCGGCGGTCACCGAGTCCCGGCATGCCACGCTGGATGCCTCGATCCAGGCCTACACCGAACGGCGCGACAAGGTGTTCGCCGCGCTGGTGGCGATCGGCTCGCTGCTCGCGCTGCCGCCGACGTTGCTGCTCGCCTACTTCGGGACCAACTCCACCAACGTGGACGCGCACCGGTCGATCTTCGACCTGCGCCATTACGGCACCGCTTACCTGGTCGTCTGGTTCCCGTTCATCGCGCTCGCCGTCGCGGCCCTCGTGCTGCGGTGGCGAATCCAGCCGCGCACGCAGGGCTGGGGCCGCCAGGACCGGCAGGACCGGCGCCGGCCGGGCCAGTGACCTGCGATTTGTCAGGTCACTGGCCGGCGCCTGCCTGGTATGGCCCGGC
>JAWWPV010001097.1:0-2798 GCA_033854775.1 Trebonia sp. | reverse complement strand
CCGCGGGCGGCGCCGCCTCGCCCGCCGCGCGCAGCGCGCCGAACATGCCGCTGACCGGAGGGAGCTCCTTCAGGTCAAGGTCGGCCGCCACGACGCGGGCGCCGCGGCGGTAGGCCTCGAAGGCGTGCCGCCCGGCGCCGCAGCCGAGGTCGAGCACGCGGTCGCCTGGATTAATGGGAAATTTCGTGAAGTCGACGGTCAGCAACCGGGCTCCCCGTTGATCACCTTCCGGTACAGCGCCTCGGTCGCGGCGGCGACCGCGGGCCAGGCGAACCGCTCGCGCACCCGCGCCAGGCCGCTCGACACGAGCACCGCCCGGGCCTGCTGGTCGTCGAGCAGGGCGCCGAGCGCGGCGGACAGCTCCTCGGCGTCGCCGGGCGGTACGAGCAGCGCGGCGTCCCCGGTGACCTCGGGCAGCGCGCCCGCCCGGCTGGCGACGAGCGGCGTGCCCGAGGCCATGTGCTCCAGCGCGGGCAGCGAGAACCCTTCGTACAGTGACGGGATCACCGCCACCTCGGCGGAGGCGAGGACCCGCGCGTACTCCGCGTCCGGCAGGCCGCTCGCGAACGTTACCCGGTCAGCGAGGGCCAGCTGCGTGACCTGCTGCCTGGTGGCGGCGGACGGGGTGCCGATGACGACGAGGTGCGCGTCGCGCTCGGTGGCCAGCTTGGCGACTGCGCGCAGCAGTGTGGGCAGACCCTTGAGCGGGGAGTCGGCGCTGGTCACGGTCACGATCCGGCCGGGGACGCGCGGCTGCTCAGGGCGGGGGCGGAACAGCCGCGTGTCCACGCCGAGCGGGATAATATGCACATTTCCTGGATTTATCCGGAAATCACGGTATATGTCGTCCCGGGAAGAGGATGACACCGTGATCAGCGGCCCCGCGCGCCGTGCCACCCGCCCCTGCATCCGCACGAACCCGTACCAGCGGGCCTTGTTCAGCCGCTGAAGCCAGCTCCGCCCGGCCAGGTCGAGCCGCCTGTCCACCGAGATCGGGTGGTGGATCGACGTGACGAGCGGGACGCCGAGCCGCCGGACGCCGAGCATGCCGTAGCCGAGCCCCTGGTTGTCGTGCACGATGTCGAAGTCCCCCGGCCGCGCCCGCAGCGCCCGCAGCGCCCGCACGCTGAACGTCAGCGGCTCGGGGAACGCGCCGCCCCACATCATCGCGACCTCGAGCGCGTCCGCCCAGTCCCGCAGCTCCCCCAAGCCCGGCGTGCGAAACGGGTCATCGTCGGAGTAGAGGTCAAGGCTCGGCACCTCGCGCAGCACCGGCCAGTCGCCGAATTCAGGGTTGGCGTCGAGCTCCGGGTAGGGCTGGCCCGAGAACACCTCCACGTGATGCCCGCGCGCGGCGAGCTCCCTGCTCAGATGGCGCACGTACACGCCCTGTCCGCCGGAGTGCGGTTTGCTGCGATACGACAGCAGTGCTATGCGCAGCGGACGGTTCACTGAGGCCACGGGGCACCTTACCAAGAGGTAAGGGCCGCGAGTCGGGTCAGCCTGCCGCCATGCCGCCGACCGCGAGGCCGATCAGGTACGTGAGGCCCGCCGCGAGCCCGCCGAGCACCAGCTGCCGCAGCGCGCCCCGCCAGAATGACCGGCCGGTGAGCCGCGCCACCAGGCCGCCGCCGACGATCGCGGCGAGCGCGGACAGGCCGAGCGCGACCCAGAGCGCGTCGAACCCGAGCGCAAAGGGCAATAGCGGAATGATCGCGCCAATGGCGAAGGAAACCAGCGACGCCCCGGCGGCCACGAACGGTGAGGGCAGCTCGGACGGGTTGACGCCGAGCTCCTCAAGGGCGTGCACGGCGAGCGCGTTGTCCGGGTGCGCGGAGATCTCCGCGGCGGCCTGCCGGGCGGTGGCCGCCGAGATGCCGCGGCGGCGCAGCATGCCGACGAGCTCGATCTGCTCGGCGGCCGCGTTGTTGGTGAGCTCGTGCCGCTCCTTGTCCACCTCGGACTGGACGAGCTCGTTCTGCGAGGAGACGGACACGAATTCCCCCGCGGCCATCGAGAACGCGCCCGCCGCGAGTCCCGCGAGCCCGGTGAGCAGGATCGCGTGCTGTGAGCCGCCGCCACCGCCGACGCCGGCGATCAGCGAGACGTTGGTGACGAGCCCGTCCATCGCCCCGAAGACGGCCGGCCGCAGCCAGCCGCCCGACACGTCCCGGTGCTCGGGATAGCGGTGCTCGTCGTGGTCCTGCTCAGCGATCGACACGTAGACATTGTAGGTAAGGCCACGCAGTGAGTTCTCAGGCACGTGGCCTGGGCATGATGTGCCTGTGACGACAGTCGAGCCGGGCACCGCGCCCTTGCGGCGCTGGCACGCCGAGCTCGCCTGGCTCGCGCGCCCCGCGCCCTGGCGGTCAGGCGGAACCGTTGCCCGCGCCCTCCTTGCCAGTGACGTGCTGATCGAGGCGCGCGGCGCGCGGTTCACCGCCGTCACCCCAGGAACTCCCGCCGCCAGCGTCCCGCCGGGCACGGTACGGCTGACCGGCCTCACGCTGCCCGGCCTGGCCAACGCGCACTCGCACGCGTTCCACCGCGCGCTGCGCGGCAGTGTCGGCAGCACGGGAGCGGTCGGCAGCACGGGAGCGGTCGGCGGCGACACGTTCTGGACCTGGCGTGAGCGCATGTACGCGGTCGCGGAGCGGCTCGACCCCGAGCGCTACTTCACCCTCGCCCGCGCCGTCTACGCCGAGATGGCGCTCGCCGGCATCACCTGCGTCGGGGAGTTCCACTACCTCCACCACGGTCAGGGAGGAAGAAAATATAGTGATCCGAACGAGTTCGGG
>JAWWPV010001096.1:0-2751 GCA_033854775.1 Trebonia sp. | reverse complement strand
GATCGGCCGGCCCGCCGAGCCCGGCCGCGGCGAGCCGGGCGGCCAGCACGCCGTTGGCCGCAGCCTTCCCCGCGTGCAGCGGCTTGGCCATGGTGCCGAACGCCTCGCGGTGCCCGGCTGTCATCGTCGCGGCGAGGGACAGCGCGCGGGCCGTCGTCTCGGCGTCCAGGCCAAGCAGCGCCGCCGCGGCGACCGCCGCGCCGAAGACGCCGCAGGTACCGGTGATGTGCCAGCCATGGTCATAGTGCGCGGGGGAGATCGCGCAGCCGATCCGCAGCTGCGCCTCGCAGCCGGCCGCGAACGCGCCAAGGAACGCGGCCCCGGTCGGTGCCGTCTCCGGCGCCAGCGACATGACGGTGGCCAGCGTCGACGCGCCCGGGTGGATCACGGTCGCCAGGTGCGTGTCGTCGAAGTCATCGAGGTGCGCGGCCGTCCCGATCGCCAGCGCGCCCCAGTACGGGTCGAGGGTCCGCGCGAGCCCCGGTACCAAGACGTCCCCGGCGCCGCCCGCCTCGCCGGCCGCGGCGAGCAGCACGCCGACGGCGGCCGACCCGGACGCCGAGACCGCGGTGCCGAGCACGTTGAGCAGCGACCGCCGCGCCGCCCGCTCGACCGGCGCCGACAGCGGACCGCGCGCCGCCCGCAGCAGCGCGGCGCAGAAGTCTTCGGTGATGGCAGGCATGCGCCCACCGTAAGGCCCCGCCGCCCCGTTGGGGAGGGCAGGCCGGAGCCGGAGCCTCATGACATCCCCTTCATCGGCCCGGATCTCGAAGGCTAACGGGTTTCATTAGCGATCCTCAGCCATGCTGGGCGTGGCGCACGGGTACTGGACGCTCACATATGCGATCATATTCCTGACAGGGCCGGTGTCATCGAACTCCGGATCGTGTTCGGAGGTGGCAATGGGCGGCGGTTCCGCCGGGTCCGGCAGAGTAGGGCTGACGTCGTCCGCGCGTGTCCTGGTACGCGGCGGCGCCGACGAGGCCACCGGGGAGGTCCTGCCCGCCCGGGTCGTAGCGAAGCGGGCGGGGTGGTGCGCGGCCCTGACCCGGGAAGATGACCACCGGGCTGCTGAAGGAGCACTGGAACCCCTGCGACCATGCGATTCCTGGCCGTAAACTCCCCGGCAAGCGTGCACAGACCCTCGATCTCGCTCACCACGCGAGGCACGCCAGCGTCCGCCACGGCTAGAGAACGGGCGGTTCCGCAGACCAGCGGCAGGCATCGACCGCCCCCGACGCCGCCGAAACTCCCAGGACGACAGGTCCCATCCCCCCCGTGCTTCCCCACTGCTCGTCGTGCGGGCCGTCAAGGCGCTCGGGAAACTCATGCCCGCTACGTTAGGCCGGACTGGCGCGGTCTGTAGACGGGAGATGCCGGGCCGGCCAGCCTGCTCAGACGGGGTCGCCTCGCAACGCGCGCTCCACCAGCTCCGCGCCGCTCGCGACCGAGGCCAGCCGGCGGCCCTCCTCCCGGTACCCTGCCGGCACCGTATCGACCGCGTGCGGCGGAACCGACTCCCGCAGCTCCGTCCGCGCCGACATGAGGACACAAACCGCGTGAAATGTCCCTTCTGGTGTCGATAAAGCCTGTCCGGGCATTTACCGTTGAGCCGTGGCAGGTCATAACCGATCGTATATGGTTCGCTACGTACAGAACTGGTGGCGGCATGCCGCGGCAGGACTGGCCGGCCTCGGGCCTCCCTACCCGACAAGCCCGCAGGCTAAGGGACGACAGGGAACCGGCCCGCCGCGAAACCAGCGCAGCCCGCAGCTCCGCGCAGCCCCCGGCACCAACTCGCCGACCGGGACCCCGAAGACAAGCACCCCGATCACCCGGCACGTCCTCACCGGGGCCGTCGACCGCGCACGCGACGGCTACCGCACCGCCCGCACCAAACTTGCCGCCCCACACCATTCACCGAACGCGCACTCCGCAGCCACGATCCCGCACCAAGCGCCGACCGAAGCCACCGCACCACGCAGACCGGGTACTCGGCTTAGGTTTCCGCTGGAACGGCGCCTCTCAGCAAGACCTGCTGCGCCACGAACCGTCATTACCAGCCACAGTCCGCGTCCCGCTCACACAGGTCCTCTACGCCATGCGCGACGGCCGCCCCGTCTCCGTGTCGCAGTCCACGCAACGACGACGCCGCTCGTGATAGCGCGGCATATTCCTGCGTCCTGAATCCACTTCCTCCATTATCCGGTTGCAGGAGGAGCAGACGGAACCGCGGCACCAGTGGTGATCCTGGCAGTGGTCAAGCACCAGGTCCTTGCCGAGGCCGCAAAGAGGGCACGGCCCGTGTTTAGAAGCCGCTTTCCGCGCGGTCATCGTACGGGATGGGCGGCACGACCGGCGTGAACAAGCTCGACACGGTGACCGTGAGCTGCTCCCTCTCCCGGGGGGCGCGGCGGGCGGGGAGCTGCGTGCTGCGACCCTCCGCAGCATCCCCGCGCCTGGCTTGCGGCTGCTTCAGGTCCAGGTATCGCTCATAAGCAACTCCTTTGTTGCGAATCGGCACGGTACCGGCCTTAATTACGCATTGTATCCAGATCGGCACATTATGCGACAATGGCCGTTGTTCGCCATCTTTGCCGCCCGCACTGGGCCGCGGCAAGACCCGGCATGCGCGGTCAGGACGGTGCTGCGGCCGGCGACACGACAGGGAGTCCCTGGCCCGGGGGAACGGATCAGCCGCCGCTCTTGTGCCAGGATCTGCGGCCCGGTTGTCAGTACCCGGTCCGGCCT
>JAWWPV010001095.1:0-11039 GCA_033854775.1 Trebonia sp. | reverse complement strand
CGCTTGTGAACTGGGGCGGTGCGCCGATAGGCGACGCGAATAGCGTTCCGCGGTCCCTGGAACCGCCCGGGAGTTCCGGTCGGCTGGCCTGCTTCCGCCGCCGACTACCGCGGGCGCCGGGTGAACTCCTGCTAGACGCCGGCGCTTCCCACCTCCCGGCACAGCGCGAACTTATCGACCACGAAGAACGCCAGCGGGGGATCTTGCTCGCGGAGCAGCACGCGGCGCTGTCTTTCCATCCGCGACTTTCAGCGGGCGCTCTATTGTCTCGTCAGTGACGCCAGGCGCCGCCATGAATGAGATTTTGCCGTGTACCTGGATCGCGCCTGCGACTATCCGCCACGATTCTCTTGCGTCCCGCCGGCGTCACGGCGGGGAACCGCTACCTGCGCCGCGCTGGCCTGACAGGCTGGGCTGGCGCGCGTGGCGCGGGCCATCAGGAGGGCTGTGCGGGCTCAGGGCTGATAGGGCGGGGCGGCTCCCCAGCCCCAGTGCGGCACCGGGGCCTGCTGCACGACATCGGCGCCGGGCTGGGAGTTGTGCATGGCCAGCCGGGTGCCCCACTCCAGGTACCCGACCAGGGCGGCCCGGAATTCCGGGTCTGACGGCAGGCCGGCGTCGTCCGCGGCCAGGCTCATCAGCGACGCGAACCGGAACCGCTGCTCGGCCGTGATGCCCAGGTCACGGTGATGAGCGAGCATGGCCGGGTAGCCGCCGAGACGCTCGGTGTACCCGGCGGGCCCGCCGAAGACCTCGCACCACCAGGTGGTGACGTGCTCGCGGTGCGCGGCGCTGACCCCGCCAGGGAACAACGGGCTGAGCAGGTCATCGCGCTCGACCCGGTCGTAGAAGCGGTCGATCATCCGCTCGATCGCCGCCCGGCCGCCCGCCCACTCATACAGCGTCGGAGCCTCGCTCATGCCGGAACTGTAACACTGTAATCATGTCGACCGCATTGCCCCTTTGAGCAGCATCATCACTTCGAGGCGACGACGGGGTGTACCTGCTGCGGGTGAGCTTGAATTCCGCCGAGTCGCTAGCAATTAGCAATTTACACGCGCAAGTATTGGTTGCGTCCGACGCGTTCTGCGAGAAGTAAGCCTTGCCGCCGGCGATCTGAGCAGACGATTGTTCCGCCGTGCATCAAATCGAGACCCCGTCTGGTACTGGTGCGAAGGAACCTGTAGACCTAGATTTGCCTGAGGAATACGTCCTGCTCGCAGGGGAGGAGTCGCATGGCCGAGATCACCGTCAGCGTCGACGGGGTGAAGTACGCGGATCATGTCGAGCCGCGGATGTTGCTCGTTCACTACCTAAGGGAAATAGTGGGCAAGACGGGCACGCCCATTGGCTGTGACACATCTAATTGCGGCTCATGCACCGTGCTTTTGAACGGGGAATCCGTCAAGAGCTGCGCCGTGCTGGCCGTGCAGGCCGATGGCAGCGAGGTCTCCACCATCGAGGGCATGGCCAACGGCAGCTTGCACCCGCTGCAGGAGGCTTTCCGTGCCGAGCACGCCCTCCAGTGCGGCTACTGCACGCCCGGGATGATCATGGCGGCGTCTGACCTGCTGCGGGAGAACCCGCACCCGAGCGACGAGGAGATCCGCGAGGGGCTCGAGGGCAACCTCTGCCGGTGTACCGGCTATGAGAACATCGTGCGCGCCGTGCGGCGCGCCGCCGCGGCGGGAGTGAGCGCATGACCGCGCAGACTGAGACGACCGAGGCGCAGGCCCCGGAGTTCGGGCGTGCCCGCCTGCGTAAGGAAGACGAGCGGCTCCTCACCGGCCAGACCAACTGGACGGACAACATCAGGCTGCCCGGCATGCTGCACGTGGCGTTCCTGCGGAGCCCGTACGCGCATGCGCGGATCACCTCGGTGAACGTCAGCGCCGCCCGGTCCGAGCCAGGAGTCATCGCCGCCTACTCCGGCGCGGACTTCGCGGCCGAGCAGGGCAGCCTGCCCTGCGCCTGGCCGGTCACGCCGGACATCGTGATTCCGGCTCACCCGCCGATGGCGACTGACGAGGTGCGCTACGTCGGCGAGGCCGTCGCCTGCGTGGTGGCCCGCGACCGCTACGCCGCGGCCGACGCCCTGGCCGCCATCGAGGTTGACTACGAGCCGCTCCCGCCGGTGCTCGACATCAGGACCGCCCTGCACGAGGACTCGCCCAAGGTCCACGAAGCCGGCAACAAGAGCTTCGAATGGCCCTTCGCCAACGGCGACCTGGAGGCGGCCTTCGGCGACGCGCCCGTTGTGCTGGAGCGGTACTACCGCCAGCAGCGCCTGATCCCGGCCGCGATGGAACCGCGCTCGGTGGTGTGCTCGTGCGTGGGCGGAGAGTTCACGCTCTGGTCGGCGACCCAGATCCCGCACATCCTGCGGGTGATGCTGGCCCTGGTCACGGGTATCCCGGAACAGAACATCCGCGTCATCGCGCCGGACGTGGGCGGCGGATTCGGATCCAAACTGCAGGTCACGGCCGAGGAAGTGCTGGCCGTCCTGATGGCCCGCAAGCTCGGCAGGCCGGTCAAGTGGACCGAGACCCGCAGCGAGGGCAACATGACCGTGCACCACGGCCGCGACCAGTGGCAGCGGATCAGGATCGCGGCTGACCGCGACGGCCGGATCCGCGGGCTTGACGTCGACCTGCTCGCCGACATGGGTGCGTACCTCATGCTGGTCACCCCCGGGGTGCCGCTCCTTGGCGCCTTCATGTACCCGGCCATCTACAAGATGGACGCCTACTCGTTCAAGTGCACCGGGGTCTTCACGACCAAGATGCCCACCGACGCCTACCGGGGCGCGGGCCGGCCCGAGGCTACCTTCGCCATCGAGCGGATCATGGACGAGCTCGCCGCGGAGCTCGCCCTCGACCCGCTCGAGCTGCGGGAGCGGAACTGGATCAAGCACGAGGAATTCCCGTACACGACCATCGCCGGCCTGACCTACGACTCGGGTAACTACGAGGCGGCCACGGCCAAGGCCAGGGAGCTGTTCGACTACGACGGGCTCCGCAGGGAGCAGGAGCAGCGGCGGGCTAACAACGACCCCGTGCAGCTCGGCATCGGCGTCTCTACCTTCACCGAGATGTGCGGCCTGGCCCCCTCGCGCGTGCTCGGCTCGCTGGCCTACGGGGCCGGCGGCTGGGAGCAGGCGTCGATCAGGATGCTGCCCACCGGCAAGGTCGAGGTCGTCACCGGATCCAGCGCGCACGGCCAGGGACACGAGACGGCCTGGAGCCAGATCGTGGCGGACCAGCTCGGCGTGCCGTTCGAGGACATCCGCGTCCTGCACGGTGACACCCAGGTCTCGCCCAAGGGCATGGACACCTACGGATCCCGGTCGCTGACGGTCGGCGGCATGGCCCTAGTCTCGGCCTGCGACAAGGTAGTCGAGAAGGCCAAGGTGATCGCCGCGGCGATGATTGAGGCATCCGCTGATGACCTGGAGTGGTCACCCGGCCGGTTCTCGGTCCGCGGCGACCCCGACAAGATCGTCACGATCGGCGAGATCGCCCTGGCCACCTTCGCCGCGCACAACCTGCCCGACGGCGTGGAGCCGACCATCGACGCCGACGCAACCTACGACCCGGACAATTTCTCCTTCCCGCACGGCACCCACCTGTGCGCGACGGAAGTCGACACCGAGACCGGCTTCGTCAAGATCCGCTCGTACGTGTGCGTCGATGACATCGGGACGGTGGTCAACCCGCTGATCGTCGACGGGCAGATCCACGGCGGCGTGGCCCAGGGCATCGCGCAGGCGCTGTACGAGGAAGCGGTCTACGACGACGACGGCAACCTGGTCACCACCACGCTGGCGGACTACCTGGTCCCGTCGGCGGCTGACCTGCCGTCGTATGTCACCGGCCGGACCGAGAGCCGGGCAGCTAACCGGCTCGGGGTCAAGGGCGTCGGCGAGGCGGGCACGATCGCCTCGACGCCCGCGGTCGTGAACGCCATCGTCGACGCACTGCGCCCTTACGGCATCGACGATGTCACGATGCCGTGCACCCCCGAGCGGGTGTGGCGCGCGATCCAGACGGCTCAAGGCGGTGACCAGGGGAGTGCGGCGCAGCAGCACGCGGCCCGGCAGAGTGACCAGACCCAGGGCAACAGCCCGCAGGGCATCGACGGAGGCGCGGCATGATCCCGGCGAAGTTCGACTACGTCCGTCCCGGCTCGCTCGACGAAGCGGTCCTGGCCCTGGCCGACGGCGGTGACGACGCGAAGGTCATCGCGGGCGGGCAGAGCCTGCTTCCGCTGCTGCGGCTGCGGCTGGCGAACCCGGAGCTGCTGGTGGACGTGGGCGGCCTCGGCGAGCTGCGGGGCGTGACCGACGCCGGGGACGCGCTGCTGATCGGCGCGAGGACCACGCACTACCAGCTCATCCATGACCCCCTCGTAGCTGAGCACTGCGGGCTGCTGGCACAGGCCGCCAGTACGGTCGCCGATCCCGCCATCCGGCACCGGGGCACCCTCGGCGGCGCGCTGGTCCATGCTGACCCGGCGGGTGACCTGCCCGCGGTGGCGCTGGCGCTCGATGCCACGCTGATCGCCAGGGGCCCGGGCGGCGAGCGCGAGATCCCCGCGACGGACTTCTTCGTGGACTACCTGACCTCGAGCCTGGGACCAGACGAGATCCTGACGGGGATCCGGGTACCCAAGCTGGGGGGCGGGTGGGGTTTCCGCTACGAGAAGTTCCACCGCACCGCGCAGTCGTGGGCGACCGTCGGCGTGGCGGCACTGGTCCGCCGCGCCAACGGATCCGTCGCCGAGGCGAGGATCGGGCTCACCAACATGGGCACGACACCAGTGCGAGCCGCAGCGGCGGAAACTGCCGCGGCCGGCGGTCAGGCCAGCCGGGACGCGCTCCGGGCCGCGGCGGCCCATGCGGACGAGGGCACGAACCCTCCCGGCGACCTGCACGGAGCACCTGACTACCGGCGGCACCTAGCCCGGGTTCTAACCGGAAGGGCGCTGGCCGCGGCCGCGGGAGTCTGACCTTATACCGTGGCCGCCGCTGAGAATCAGCGCGCCGGCGACGAGCAAACCGACGAGCGGCGCGCGGGCGGGCACAGGCTGTCGCTGGCCGAATGGCTGGTGCTGTGCCTCGTCCGCGAGAAGCCGACCCATGGCCTGGTTCTCGCCCGTCTGCTGGACCGTAACGGCAGCCTGGGCCAGATCTGGTCGGTGCCGAAGGCGACGGTATACCGCGCCCTGCCACGGCTGGAACTTCTCGGCCTCATCCAGACAGCGGGAAAGCAGCGGGCCAGCCAGGGGGGACCAGCCCGCACGCTCATGGAAGCCACCCCAGCGGGCCGGGCGGCCGCGCAGGCCTGGCTGAGCACGCCCGTGCAACACGCCAGGGACGTCCGGTCCGAGCTGATGGTCAAGCTCGCGCTACTCGACCGGACCGGATCCGATTCGCGGGTCCTGGTCCAGGCTCAGCTGGCCCGGCTGCTGCCCGTCGCCGCCGCCCTCGACGGCCAGCTGCGTGCCACCACGGGATTCGACCGCACCCTGGTCCTGTGGCGGCACCAGGCGATGACGGCGACCCTGCGGTTCCTGCAGGCCCTGACCGCAGGCGAAGGTTCTCCGCCCGAGTCCGACTGACCTGACCGGTCGGGGCTCGTTTTACCAGTGCTCTTATCCGCCTGCCATGGCGCCCACGATGAGGTAGGGCTCGGTTCCGGCGGCGACGGCCCTGGGCAGCGGGTCGTCGGGCGGGTCGTGGGACACGTCAAGCTCGCAGGCGAAGAACCGGATGAAGGCACGCCGTGGGCCGCCGTCATGATCACGGATGGTCCCGCGGAGCATCGGGTAGCGGGCCTCCAGGGCGTCCAGCACCGACCGCTGAGTCACCGGGCCGGTGATGTCGAGGCGCACCTCGCCGTCGATGCGGGCGAGGGCCCGCAGGTGCGCGGGGAGCACGACCCGGATCATGGCAGGGTCTGGACCTCGACCGACAGCACGGCCGGGAGGTCGCGGACGATCGGCTCCCAGGTGTCACCGGAGTCCGCCGAGGCGTAGACCTGGCCGCCGGTGGTGCCGAAGTAGACGCCGCAGGAGTCGAGCGCGTCCACGGCCATCGCGTCGCGGAGCACGTTGACGTAGCAGTTCTCCTGCGGCAGGCCGGTGGTCAGCGGCTCCCAGTCATCGCCGCCGGTGCGGCTGCGGTAGACCCGCAGTTTCCCTTCTGGCGGGAAGTGCTCGGCGTCGCTGGTGATCGGGACGACGTAGACCGTGTCCGGCTCGTGGGCGTGCACGTCGATGGGGAAGCCGAAGTCAGACGGCAGGTTCCCCGAGACCTCCCGCCAGGACTCGCCGCCGTTGTCGCTGCGCATCACGTCCCAGTGCTTCTGCATGAACAGCACGTCCGGCCGCGACGGGTGCATTGCCAGGCGGTGCACGCAGTGCCCGACCTCGGCGTCCGGGTCGGGGATGCCCTCGGACTGCAGGCCCTGGTTGATCGGGCGCCAGGTCTGGCCCGCGTCGTCGGAGCGGAACGCTCCCGCCGCTGAGATCGCGGCGAACATCCGGCCCTGCCGCACGGGGTCCAGCAGGATCGTGTGCAGGCACATCCCGCCCGCGCCCGGCTGCCAGGACGGGCCGGACTCATGGCCGCGCAGCCTGGGCAGCTCCTGCCAGCTCTGCCCGCCGTCACCCGAGCGGAACAGCCCGGCGTCCTCGACCCCGGCGTACACCGTGTCCGGGTCGTCAAGCGACGGCTCCAGGTGCCAGACCCGAGCGAACTACCATGGGTGCGGTGTCCCGTCGTACCACTGGTGGGTGCCGGGAGTGCCCTTGTAGGTGAACTGGTTACCCACCGGCGCCCAGGTCGCGCCTCCGTCGTCGGACCGCTGGATCACCTGCCCCGACCAGCCGCTTGACTGCGACGCGTACAGCCGGCTGGGGTCGGCAGGCGAGCCTTTCACGTGGTAGATCTCCCAGCCTGAGAAATGCGGGCCGCTGACCTCCCACTGCTTCCGCGTGCCGTCCGCGGTCAGGACGAACGCCCCCTTGCGCGTGCCTGCAAGTACCCGTACACCGCTCACGCCCTACTCCTCTCAGTCTCGCCCGGCGCGAGGACGCGCCCGGCGCGGCCGGGCGTGATCATCCGCCTGGCGGTTCGCCGCCAGGCACAGTTATCACGGCCCGTTGACATGCTGACGCGAAGCAGCGGCCAAACTCATCGCGACGGCGGGAATCGCGCAAATACCCGCGACTGTGGGTTGCCCGCCGCAACTAGCCTGGTCAGCGCCACGTTGGAGCCCGGGCAGCCCACTACCCTGACCGGGTGCTAGGTGCGGGCTGGACGGAGGCGGTGGCCCTGGCGGCGGCGTTCGCCATGGCGGTACTGGCCACGCCCGCGGGGGTCTCGGGGGCGGTGCTGCTGCTGCCATTTCAGGTCAGCGTGCTGGGCACGCCGAGCCCGGCGGTCACCCCGACCAACCTGCTCTACAACGTGGTGGCGACCCCGGGCGCGTTGTACCGGTACTGGCGCCAGGGGCAGACCGGCGGCAGGCTCGCCCTGGTCCTCATCGCCGGGACGCTGCCCGGCGTGGTCGCCGGATCGGTCATCCGCGTGGAGTTGCTGCCGAGTGCCCACGTCTTCGATTTCGTCGTCGCGGCCGTCTTGCTGCCGCTCGGGACATGGCTGGCGCTAACCAGCCCGGCCCGCGCAGACGCGGAAGTACGGCCGGCGCGGGCAGTTCCCCCGCCCCTACTGATCCCGCTCGCCGTGGTGGTGGGCTGCGTCGGCGGCCTCTACGGCATCGGAGGCGGCTCGATCCTGGCACCGATCCTGATCGGCACCGGCCGCCCGCCAAAGGAGGTCGCCCCTGCTGCGCTGGCATCAACATTCGTGACGTCAGTGGCGGGCGTGGTCACCTTCATGATCTTGTCGATCCATCATCACGGACCAGTCTCCCCGGACTGGCCCACCGGCATTGCGCTGGGCGTCGGCGGCCTGGCGGGAGCCTACTGCGGCGCCCGGATCCAGCGACGGCTTCCCGACGTCCTGATCCGACGCGTGATGGGCGTCCTGGTGGTCGCGATCGCTGTCCGCTACCTGTGGTCGGGCCTGGGATGACCCCTGGTCTTTGCTGGGGAGACCGCCAGCCGGCCGCCCGAACGTACGATGTAAGCGTGGCGTCGGGCGGAGTGGTCCTAGTCGGCGGGCGGTCCTCGCGGATGGGCACGCCCAAGGCGGCCCTGGAGTGGCACGGCTCGACGCTGCTGCGCCGGACCGTCGGTGTCGTCGCCCGCGCGACGGACGGCCTCGTAGTCGTCGTCCGGGCGAGCGGCCAGGACCTCCCCGCCCTGCCGGGAACCGTGCTCGTGGTCGACGACCCAAGGGAAGGCAGGGGCCCGGTCCAGGGCATCGCGGCCGGCCTCGCCGCGCTCGCCGGCCGGGCTGACACCGCGTTCGTCACCTCTACCGACCTGCCGTTTCTCCACCCGGCATTCGTCAAGCGGGTGCTGCGCGTCCTCGGCAGGCATGGCGAAGGCCCGGATGTCGCGCTGCCGGTCGCCCGCGGCTACCAGCAGCCCCTGGCCGCCGCCTACCGCACCGGCCTCGCCGAGCTGGCCGAGCGCCTCGTCAAGGAGGACCGGCTGCGGCCCGCGTTCCTCTTTCAAGAGTGCTCAGTCGCGCGAGTAGACGACGCCGCGCTGCTCGCCGACCCGGAACTCGCCGCCCTCGACCCTGACCTCGACTCGGTAATGAACGTCAACACCCCCGACGACTACCGGGCGGCCCGGCAGCGCCCCGCGCCGGCAGTGACGGTCCAGGTGTCCGGCGCCCTGCTGCCGGCGGGCCGGCCGGGCGGCCCGCTGACCGTCCGGGCGGCGACGGTCCAGGAGGCGGCGGACAAGGTCGGCCTGCCATCCGGCCGGCCCGTGACGGTCATGCTCAACAGCGACCAGGTCACCCGCGACCCCTGGGCGCCCCTCGTCACGGGCGACACCGTCTTCTTCCTTCCCGCCGACGCGGGCGGCTGAGCGCGTGCCGATTTGCCCGGATACCCTGATCTTGGTGCGCACGCGACCGAGGACGGCCCAGTGGTGCGCCGGAGAGTCAGCCGCTCTCGTTCGGGCCAACGAGTTTGGTCTTTGACCGTGGCCGCGGGACGGGAAGTAGCCAGCGCCGGGGCGGTCGGCGCACCGCCATTGTGGCGGGCGACAAAGGCGCACGCGGGTCGCTGAGTGCGATCCCCAGAGGTCGGCCGGCCCCGCCGCCGAGGTATGGACTAGCCAACTCGCCAGTTATAGGGTAATTGTATACAGTCGACAATCACATACTGTAGACAATCCATGCATTTGGAACGGAGGTGCGCGCGATGGGCAAGCAGAGGACCAGCGACCTGGGCAAGCAGCTACGGCTCACCGAGCCGCTAGTCCGGGAGAACGGGGAATTGCGCCCTGCGACCTGGGAGGAGGCGCTTGACCGCGCCGCCGCTGGCTTCGCCAGGGCCAGGGAGAACGACGCCACCCGGACCTTCGGGGTGTTCAGCTGCTCCAAGGCGTCGAACGAGATGAACTACGCCGCGCAGAAGTTCACCCGCGGCGCCATGAGATCGAACAACATCGACTCATGTAACCGTACTTGACACGCCCCCAGTGTCGTCGGTCTGGCGGCAGTATTCGGAGCGGGTGGCGGCACCAGCTCCTACCGGGAGGCGGAGGACGCGGACCTCATCATCATGTGGGGTTCGAACGCGCGGGACGCGCACCCGATCTTCTTCCACCATGTCCTGCAGGGCATCCGCAACGGCGCGAAGTTGTACGCCGTCGACCCGCGGCGGTCGAGCACCGCGAAGTGGGCGGACGCCTGGCTCGGCATCAACGTCGGCTCCGATATCTCCCTGGCGAACGCGATCGCCAACGAGATCATCCAGGCCGGCCTCGTCCACGAGGAGTTCATCAGGCGCGCCACGGTTAACTTCGAGGAATACAAGGAGTTCGTCGCCCAGTACCCGCTCGAGCGGGCCGAACGCGATTCCGGCGTGCCGAAGGAGCTGATCAGGCAGCTCGCCCACGACTACGCCAGGGCCGACCGCGCGCAGATCTGCTGGACGCTTGGCATCACCGAGCACCACAACGCCGCGGACAACGTCCTCGCGCTCATCAACCTCTCCCTGCTCACCGGTCACGTCGGCAAGTACGGGTCGGGCCTGGTCCCGCTGCGCGGGCAGAACAACGTCCAGGGCGGCGGCGACATGGGCGCCATCCCGAACAAGCTCACCGGCTTCCAGGACATCGAGCTCGACCACGACGCCCGCCGGCGGTTCGGCGAGAAGTACGGCACCACGATCAATCCCAAGAAGGGCATGCACCTGTCGCAGATGTTCGACGCGATGGCACGCGGCGAGCTCACTGCCGCCTACATCATCGGCGAGAACCCGATGAGCTCCGAGGCCGACACGCACCACACCCGCAAGATGCTTGAGGGTCTGGAGTGCCTGGTGGTCCAGGACATCGTGATGACCGAGACCGCCAAGGCGGCCGACGTGGTACTGCCAGGCACCGCGTCCTGGTGCGAGTCCGAGGGCACGGTCACCAACAGCGAGCGCCGCGTGCAGCGCGTCCGCAAGGCGATCGAGCCGCCGGCCGGCGCCCGCGACGACATCTGGATCATTACCGAGCTGGCCAGGCGTCTCGGCGTCGACTGGGGCAACCCCACCCCGGAGGACCTCTGGGAGGAACTGCGCACGCTCTCGCCCATGCACGCCGGCATGAGCTACGAGAAGATCGAGCGGCTCGGCGGCGTCCAGTGGCCCTGCCCCGACGAGGAGTCGGAAGGCACGATGTTCCTGCATGGCCGCCTCTGGGAGGAAGACCCGGCCAAGCGCGGCGCGCCCGCCCCGTTCCACCTCACCGAGCAGGACGACCCGCTCGACAAGCTCGATGACGAGTACCCCATGAGGCTCACCACCGGCCGCCGCCTCGACTCCTACAACACGGGCGTGGCGAGCAACGCGTTCGCCACGCCGCTGCGGCGCAAGGAGACGCTCAACCTGTCGCCCGAGGAC